>NZ_JAPZSO010000128.1:0-60167 GCF_027531715.1 Microcystis sp. LE19-8.1F
CACCCTAATACACGGGGAAATGCTCAATCTTTGGGTCTTTTAGGGCAAATGGTGACAACAAGCACTTTGCTTGAGCCTTTTCGCAATGCTCCCAGTCGAACGGAAATTCGCAACTGTATCTTAAAACTGTTTTCGATTTTCATGGATTTCAGCTACTTTTAGGGGTAGGCACTCTCATCGAATTTTATTTTAAGTTAATTATTTGCATAACAATTCCCGAAGAGCCATAAAAAATCTAGGTAGTTGGGATTTTGATTAAATCTTTCTCGCAATTGATAATAATAGTTTGCTCCTTTTTCTTTGAGTAAGTTGCCATTTTCTTCGAGAAATTATTTAACAAGGTTGGGATTGATCTGCTGAGTTTTTAGGTCATTGTAGAAGTTAATTATATGAATATTGGCATCAGCAAGTAAGGCCTTTTTGGTTGTAAATTAAAAGCTACCACCCCCGAACCACAAAAGGGTTCTATCCAGCGATCAAAGTTTTGCTGATCCGCTAAACTTTTGATTGATGATACCAGTTTAGTTTTGATACCTTGACATTTAATCGGGGGAACAATGACGGTTGTTTTCATTAACAACTAATAAAGAATTAAATGAATACACTGGGGGAAACATTGAAAGTCTCTCCTAAAATTTTCCCTTGAGCTTTACTAATCGATCGCTTGCCATTAACAATTTCTGAAACCACACCCTTAGAACCAATTTTACCAACTAAATCAGCTTGTTTCATGTTGTTAGCTGACCTTAAGTGTAATAATACTTCCTGCGGTGAAGCTGGTTCGGGTTGAGGTTGTTTGGCATCAAAATCCTTAATAATTGTCGCCATTAATTTAACCATCGCGGTTTCTTCTGGTAGTCGATCCTGTTTACTAATTAGATTAAGCAGAAGATGACGAGCTTGCTCATATTCTTCCTCATTTTCAATAATCTTGGGTTGAAATTTAGTCAACAGTTGATTATAAATATTTTGGTCAAGTGCTAGGGTCATTGTTTTTAGGGGTTAGACTGAACTTTTTTGGTGTGTTACTACTTAACTTAAACCAGCGATTTTAACCAACTGTACCAAGCATCTAAACCTTCTCCAGTGGTAGCGGAAACTTGAAAAACTTTCAGATTGGGATTAACTTGATAGGCGTAATCTAAACAGCGATCGAGGTTAAAATTAACGTAGGGCAGTAGGTCTATTTTTGTCAAGATCATGACTTGAGAAGCGTGGAACATATAGGGATATTTAATCGGTTTATCTTCCCCTTCGGTGACGGAAAGAATGACAACCTTGGCATTTTCTCCCAAATCAAATAAAGCAGGACAAACTAGATTACCGACATTTTCGATCATCACTAAAGAATTCATCGGTGGATCGAGTTCGATTAATCCTCTCTCTACCATTGATGCTTCTAAATGACAACCTGTTCCGGTATTAATTTGGATAACCTGACAACCGGTTTCACTAATTTTTTGGGCATCATTAGCTGTTGCTTGATCTCCCTCAATCACACTGATAGGAATAGCGGTTTTTAAATCGGCAATTGTGCGAGTTAACAGGGTAGTTTTTCCCGAACCGGGGGAAGAAACCAGATTAAGGGCAACAGTTTTTCTACCCTTCAACCAACCGCGATTTTGTGCCGCTAACAGATTATTTTTTGCCAGCAGATTTTGCTCAACTTGGAGAGTGGTATGATGAATTTGAGCGTGAATTTCTGCGGGATGATGGGGATGCTCATGATCGTGATCGTGATGGCTATGACTAATAACAGTACCATCGGCTAAAATATGTTCATGGGTTCCCGTTTGCGGATTAGTTACCGTCACTTCCGAGTTATCAGAACAACCACAGGTTACACACATAAGGATTCTGTCTCCAAGGATTTGAGATTTAATTCTTGACCCTGTAAAATGATTATATTACGACTACCACATCGATCGCAGATGCCATAGGGATATTCTAGTTCTAGCTCATTTCCGCAATCTTGGCACTGTCCTAAACCAGAAATTTCCAGAATCTCTAACATTGCCCCCTCTATATTAGTACCTTGACAACAGGTATCAAAACAAAAAGCGATCGATTCTGGCATAATTGCCGTTAGTTGACCAATCTCTAACACCACTCGCTTAACTTTCATTCCTCGGGAATGTTCTAAGGCAAGTTCGATAATATTTTGGGTGATTCCTAGTTCGTGCATTTTCAGTTATCAGTTATCAGTTATCAGTTATCAGTTATCAGTTATCAGTTATCAGTTATCAAGGAAATTTCAACTAAAACCCCAAAACCCCAACTATTTGAGGGTTCAAAACAGCAAAAATAAGGATTAAATTGCCTAAAATCTGTAAATAGACCATTTAATTGATTATTATTCATTTTTAATTCTCCTGACTACTGACTACTGGCTACTGACTCCTAACCCTAACAACAATTTTTGATTTTTACCAGAGGTAAAATTAACATATTCTCGGTAATTGTTCACCGACTAACATATCGAGAATCCTTTTAGTGCCGAAAGCGGTTTTTAAGTAAACTAAATTGGGGGGAGAAGCGACGACTTCCCCGATACAAGCGGCATTTTTACCGTCAGGATGGGAACGCATCACTGCTAAAACGCGATTTTCCGCCTCTGGAGGCACGACAAGGACTAATTTGCCCTCATTTGCCAGATAAAGCGGTTCTAAACCCAATAATTCGCACATTCCTCGCACTTCTTCCCGGATGGGGATCGCCGTTTCCTGCACCTGTATTCCCACCCCTGAACTTTGAGCGAATTCGTTTAAAACTGTGGCTAATCCGCCTCTAGTGGCATCCCGCATCGCTTTAACTTCCGGGCAAACTGCCAGAATTGCAGAAATTAAAGAATTCAGGGCTTGACAATCGCTTTCGATTGTGCATTGCAAGTCTAATTCGCCCCTGGCAATCAGAATGGCGGCACCGTGATCCCCCAGAAAACCGTTAATCAAAATGCGATCGCCAACTTGTAAATTATTGGCACCGGAATTGATTCCGGCCGCAATTACTCCGACTCCAGAGGTATTAATAAATATTTGATCCCCTTGTCCCCTGGGAACGACTTTTGTATCCCCGGTGACGATTTTTACCGCCGCTTTGTCGGCGGCTATTTTCATGCTGGTAACGATGGTTTTTAGGGTGTCGATAGATAAACCTTCTTCGAGGATAAAACTACAACTGAGATAGAGAGGAATTGCGCCACCGACAGCCAAATCATTAACGGTTCCATTGACTGCTAAACTGCCAATATCACCCCCTGGAAAGAATAGGGGAGAAACCACATAGGAATCGGTGGTAAATGCCAAGCGATCGCCTATTTTAGCTAAATCTTTAATCTCAAATCGGGCTTGATCTTCCAGGGGTGCCAGTAAGTTATTATCGAAGTTATTAACGAATATCTCGTTAATTAAATCCCGCATTGCTTTGCCACCACTGCCATGGGAGAGAGTGATATTTGTGTCGGTAATTTTTGTTTTTTTTAATTTTAAAGAAGCTGAAGGATTGCTAGTCATAAATTTAAGTACAGCAGTTATCTTGATGGTGAGGTGCGAAGTTTTCGTTTTGGGGAGTCGGTGGTCGATAGCAAATTAGGTTACACTTTATCCTGATGAGAAACACTGTCATAGCTTACTGCTAGATTATCTTAATGGGTTTCTTGTATTTCTGACACTTTTTCTACAGGGTGCTATAGCTGACAGTGAGTCGCTATAATAGAATTCGCCGATCGCTAACTTCTCCCTCGGTAAAATTTCTATGACTGGAAAACTGAACAAGCTACAACAAGATTTAAAGAACATAGAAACGGAAGTGGCAAATTTAGCCGAAAGAATGCGAGAAAAATACCGAATTTATCTTGATTTACTCGGTGAATCTCTCTATAAACAGGCGATCGGGGCAGTGTATTATATCTGTACCCGTTACTATGGGGGGGAATTTCTGGCCCTCTCCCACAGCAATCGTCAGAAACTGCAAGAGGAGATCAAAACTCTAGGACAAGAGGCTAAGGCTAGTTTACAGCAATTGGGCGAGCAGAGCTTCGATCGAGGGGCATTTTCGGGGGTAGGATTCTCTAAAAGTCCAGCAGAGACAGTTAACACCCCAGATTTCTTGAAACTTTTTCTAAACAAACCGGAAAATCTAGCCGCAACTGGAGAGATTAATAACCCCGATATTTTACTTTATTGTTGTCGAGTGCTGGAAAAAAACTGTATCGAGATTCTCAATCATCTCTCTAGACAAATTAATCAGCAACTACAAAAAGCTTATATTCTTCCCCCTCATCTACCCAGTCAAATTATCGATATGGCAATTCAATCGGGAGAAGAAGGACAGTCCCTAGGTGGAGTAAATAATATGTTAAACATCTTAGTGGAAGCTAAAAACCCTGAACTAGAGGAGGAAAAAGATGAAGATGAAGATGATGGGGATGATAGGGATTTTTCGAGTGGCAAAGTCACTAAAGTAACGGCAATTCATCTACGAATGGCTGAACTGGAATTTGCTGACACGCGCTTAAGTGTCGAAAGAAATCAAATTCGCTCCCTTTGGGAACAATTAAATCGTCTAGGGGAACAATATCATCGTATTCGCAAAGAATATACTATCGCTCAAGCAGAAGCGGCGTGGCGCAGTAGTTGGTATGATTAATCAGTTATGATCAAACAGAGGTATTAGGGAAGCATAATACCGGAAAATTTGGAATCAAGAGGCAATTATGAAAGGGGAAATACCCGACTGGGTGAGATTACAAAAAGCCTTATCTGTAGAAGCGGAAAAAGGTTATCCCGATCTTCAGGGAAATCAATACCGTTTTAGCGAGTTTTTCTGTCTTAGTTTCGGGGATAATCCTCCCGTGGGAATTGCCACCAGTGAGAGAAATCGCTGGCGAGAATTAGCCCAAAAATTTGCCCAATACTCCCAATTTAATCCCGAACAAAGACAACAATTAGTCACCGAAACGCGCAATTTTTTGCAACAATTACGGCAAACTTTAGAAGCAGCCCCCACCCCAAAAGAACCAGTCGCAGCGAAAATTATTAATACCACTCCCATCACGGCAAAGACTAATTCTCCACGGCAAGTTACCCTCGAACAACCCTTGAAATATCTAGCGGAAGTGGGAGAGAGAAAAGCCAGTCTGTTAGAAAGATTAAACCTCCACAAAGTTGAAGATTTATTATATTATTATCCCCGGGATCATATTGATTACAGTCGTCAAGTCAATATCGCTAATTTAACCGAGGGGGAAACGGTAACTTTAGTGGGGAATGTCAAGCGCTGTAATTGTTTTACTAGCCCCAAAAATACCAAGTTGGCTATCTTTGAATTGCTCTTACAGGATCGCACTGGACAGATAAAATTAAACCGTTTTTATGCGGGAACTCGCTATACTAATCGTGCTTGGCAGGAAGGACAAAAAAAACTCTATACCGTCGGTTCAGTGGTGGCGGTTAGTGGTTTAGTCAAAGCGGGTAAATATGGGGTAACTTTAGAAAATCCTGAATTTGAATTATTAGACAGTTCTGGCGCAAGTATTGAGTCCTTAAAAATCGGGCGTATTCTGCCGGTTTATCCTCTCACCGATGGAGTACCCGCCGACCTAATTAGAAAGGCTGTAGTCGCCGCTTTTGGGGCAGTAGAGGCGATAAAAGACCCCCTACCTTTCGGTCTAAGAAAACAATACGGATTAATCGATTTAAAAACAGCAATTACTAACATTCATTTCCCCAATAATGCCGAGATTCTCAGTCAAGCGCGACGGCGATTAGTCTTTGATGAATTCTTCTTTTTACAATTGGGTTTTCTGCGGCGGCGGCAACAGTATCGTCAGACACAGAAAAGTGCTGTTTTTAGTGCTAGGGGTCAATTAATTGATCAATTTAATCAGATAATTCCCTTTCAATTAACCAATGCTCAAAAACGAGTTATTGAGGAAATTTTAGAGGATTTAGATTCTAGCACCCCGATGAATCGTCTCGTGCAGGGGGATGTGGGTTCTGGCAAAACAATTGTCGGAGTTTATGCTATTTTAGCAGCCCTACAATCCGGTTATCAAGCGGCATTAATGGCTCCCACGGAAGTTTTAGCAGAACAACATTATCGTAAGTTAGTTAGCTGGTTTAATCTCTTACATTTACCCGTAGAATTATTAACTGGTTCCACAAAAACCGCTAAACGGCGAGAAATTCACGCCCAATTGGAGACAGGAGAATTACCACTTTTAGTGGGAACTCATGCCCTAATTCAAGATGCAGTTAATTTCCGCAAATTGGGGTTAGTTGTTATTGATGAACAGCATCGCTTTGGGGTACAACAAAGGGCAAGATTATTAAGCAAAGGAGAGTCTCCCCACGTTTTAACCATGACAGCAACACCGATTCCCCGTACTTTAGCTTTAACCCTGCATGGGGATTTAGATGTGAGTCAAATTGACGAATTACCCCCCGGCAGGCAACCGATTCAAACCACTGCTTTAAATGGCAATCAAAGAAGGGCTGCCTATGATTTAATTCGCCGTGAAATTGCCCAAGGCAGACAAGCTTATGTGATTTTTCCCTTGATTGAAGAATCGGAAAAATTAGATGTGAGGGCTGCGGTGGAAGAATATCAAAATTTATCAGAAAAGATTTTTCCCAATTTTAATATCGGTTTACTCCATGGTCGCATGAGTTCCGCCGAAAAAGAGGAAATCTTAACAGCTTTTCGCGATAATATTCTGCAAATTATTGTCTCAACTACGGTTATTGAAGTGGGGGTAGATGTTCCCAATGCTACGGTGATGTTAATTGAAAATGCCGAACGTTTTGGCCTTTCACAATTACATCAATTACGGGGGCGCGTAGGCAGAGGTTCCCATCAATCCTACTGTTTACTTTTAAGTGGCACTAATAGTGCTAATTCTCGTCAAAGATTGACGGTTTTGGAACAATCCCAAGACGGCTTTTTTATCTCGGAAATGGATATGCGATTCCGCGGTCCAGGGGAAGTTTTAGGACAACGGCAATCGGGTTTACCAGATTTTGCCCTCGCTAGTTTAGTCGAGGATCAAGAGGTGTTAGTTTTGGCAAGAGATGCCGCCGAAAAAATTATGTTAGATGATCCCCATTTAATCACTTTGCCTAATTTAAAAAAAGCTTTAGAAGCTAAATATCAACGGATGTTAGGAGCGGATATTTTAACTTGATTTAGGGGAGATGTTCAGTAATCAGTAATACTAAATCCAGTTATTAAAAACTGATTATTTATTCTCCGTTTTGCATGAGTGCCTCTCCTGATATGTAGCCTATACTCAAGGGATTTAGTATTACTTCAGATCTGATTACTCAATCCAAGCTTTTGGGGGGTTCTACCCCCCAAACCCCCCGTTGGGGGCGTGGCGCGGTCACTGAGCCTTTACATTGAGCCTTTACATTGAGCCTTTACATTGAGCCTTTACATTGAGCTTGTCGAAATGTGTCGAAATGTGTCGAAATGTGTCGAAATGTGTCGAAGTGCCGCCCCCAAACCCCGGAGCGCATTAGTTTTTCGGTGGGATGCTTACACGCAGCCGCTGACACATCTGTAATAATTTAGGAGTCACTGATAATTGCTGATTGTCGGTATTTCTACAAATGTGAGATGCACCCAATCAGTAATCAGTAAACAGTAATCAATAATCAGCGAAAAGACAGCAGCAAACTGGCATTTGATGAGGCTCACTTAATACATACTGCTCACTCAAAACTTAAAACTCAAATCTTATAACTGATAACTGATAACTGATAACTGATAACTGATTCAATTAACCAAATTTAATCATTTCTCGTCCTGCCATCACGGGTAATTCCCCTTTTAAAATGGGAATCAATGTCTCGCGAATTCTGTCCGCATCGGGGGGACATCCCGGCATAAAAATATCGATGGGAATGACTTGATGGACGGGCAGCACTTGATCTAATAATTCGGGAACGATACCGGGTTCTTCTGGTAGTTGAGGTGTGTTATCTCCTAACTCTAAATAAGCTCTTTTTAGCACGGGATCGGCAGTTCCTAACATATTCCGCATAGCGGGAACGTTAGCAGTTACGGCGCAATCACCAAAAGAAACGACGGTTTTGGTATTTTGACGGACTAGATGAATTAGTTCTAAATTATCCTGATTAGCGATCGCTCCTTCCACTAAACAGACATCGACATTTTCTGGATAGGTTTTCAGATCGCAGCCGACAGGACTATAGACAACGTCAACTTTTTCGGCTAATTCTAACAGCCATTCATCCAAATCGAGGAAGGACATATGGCATCCCGAACAACCGGCTAACCAGACAGTAGCGAAGCGAATTTTAGACATAATTTTAATTCCTTGATTGGTATTTTTTGGCTGAGTTGCAATTTTGTCAAAAGTATCAAACGAAAAGAAATACTCTTTTAAGCTATTTTTGCCTCCTGGATAAACTCTTGCATTTTTTCCTCAAAGAAAGGGGCTAAATCTAGATTTTTCCAGTCTTTAAGTAGCTCAAAAATAATCGCCTCCGATGCAAAATTTCCCGTATAGGAAATAAAAGAAAAAGGACGTTTGCCGAAATTGAGCAAACAGCTTAAAATCGTGCAATGGTCTTTCACTCCAAAACCAAGAGAACAGGTTCTATCTCGATCTTTTACTCGCCAATTATCAGCATTTTTGGCATAAATATCTAGGGCAACTAAAGCACAATCCACCTCTCTAGAATATTTAATTAAGAGCGAATACAAAACCCTAGGCTCTTGACTGACATCAGACAAAATTTCAATTACCCGACAAGGAATAATAGAAAATTGCGCCGTCAAATTGGAGAGAGACTGACACATTTCTAGGGCTTGCAGAAATTGCGATTCGGGTGATGTGGTCATAATTATCTTGTTTGCTGAATTGAATCGGACCAAGGATATTGTTTTTGTGCCAGTAAATGCGCTTGTTGCTGCGAAAATCCTCGATTAATAACTAAGTCAGATTCGTAGATTTCATGATTGAGAAACATCCGATCAAGATTATTCCCTTGAGCGCCAGCGAGTCTTCGCCAAGCTGCTACCATTAAACCTTCCGGAAAAAATTGATATCGAGACACTCCCGATCCAAAAGCGTAATCCTTGGCGCGTCGGATATCGATCTCCGAGATTTCGTATTGGGTGGCAATCGCTAGGATATCTTGATTATTACCCATAATCTGATCATAGTCCTCCCTTACCTTGGCGGCTAATTTCTGCTCGTAGATATCTAAAGGCGCCCATCGATCACTATCGCCCTCCATTGATTACTTTAACGCGTCCATTGGTGTTGAGTCCTAGCGTTAACTAAAAATTCCAACTTCGATCGATCTTCCTCTTTTTCAGAAACGGCGGAACCCTTGCGGAATATGGCTCCCGTTGGACAAGCGGCAACACATTTGCCGCAGGAAGTACAGGCGGAAACGCTGCCCCAAGGCTGATCCATTCCCGCAATAATTTTATCTTTTTCGCCGCGATAAGCCAGATCCCAAACGTGCGCCCCTTCAATTTCATCACAGACTCGCACACAACGGGTACAGAGAACACAACGATTATGATCGATACCGAAAAGAGGATGGGAAATATCCACTTCTCGCTTAGGAAAACGGTAGGGAAAACGACTATGATCCATACCCACTTCGATGGCTAAATCTTGTAATTCACAGTTACCATTAGCCACACAAACTGCACAAACGTGATTACCTTCAGCGAATAATAATTCCACCGTCATGCGGCGATATTCTTTCAGTTTTGGAGTATCGGTATGAACCACCATTCCTTCCGCCACTTCCGTTACACAGGCAGGTAATAATTTATTAATACCTTCAATTTCTACCAAACATAAGCGACAGGCAGCCACTTCGGAAACCCCATCGAGATGACAGAGGGCGGGAATTTTTATTCCTACCTGACTAGCTGCCGCCAGAACTCGCGAACCTGCTTCGATCGCTACATCTTTACCATCAATGCTTAAAGTGATTACGGACATAAAAATTATTCTCCTTGAGGATAATATCCCTCTCCTTCCCATAGGCCACAGTTTGTGGCCTATGGTGGGATTTTTACAGAAAGTTTTAACTTAGACAATCGGCTAAGTCTTTTGCGGGGGTAGTAATCGGCTGCAGGTGATAGGTATCGGAGAGGAATTTCAGGACGTTGGGGGAGATAAATGCCGGTAAAGTTGGTCCCAGACGGATATTTTGCATCCCTAGATGTAGCAGGGTGAGCAGTACAGCGATCGCTTTTTGTTCGTACCAAGAGATAATTAGGGAGAGGGGAATCTCGTTGACGCTAACGTTAAAAGCGTTGGCTAATCCTAGGGCGATTTTGATGGCACTATAGGCATCGTTACATTGTCCTAAATCCATCAGCCGGGGTAATCCTTCGATGCTACCTAGTTGTTTGTCGAAAAAGCGGAATTTTCCACAGGCAAGGGTTAAAACGATGCAATCTTCGGGAACTTGTTCCACAAATTCGGTGTAGTAATTGCGATCGGGTTTTGCCCCATCGCAGCCCCCAACCAGGAAGAAGTGACGGATTTTACCCTGTTTAAGGGCATCAACCACCGTATCAGCGACACTGAGAACGGTATTGTGGGCAAATCCCACCATTACCTGCCGAGGTTCGCTTATTTCAGTAAATCCGGGCAATGACTGCGCTTTAGCAATCACGGGACTAAAATCGATCGCACCGTCCACTGTTTCTAAGCGGTTAATATGGGCATAACCCACAGGTCCGAGGGTAAAGAGTTTACTTTCATAGTTTTCGTGGGGGGGCATGAGACAATTAGTAGTTAAAACTATTGCCCCCGGAAACTTAGCAAATTCTTTAGTTTGATTTTGCCAGGCGGTGCCATAATGACCGTAGAGATGGGGATATTTTTCTTTGAGTTTTGGATAACCGTGGGCGGGTAATAATTCTCCGTGGGTGTAGACTGTTATCCCAGTATTGGCAGTTTGTGCCAGTAAAGCCGCTAATTGTTTAATATCATGGCCGGAGACTAAAATGGCTTTACCTAGACGCGGATTTAAGGGAACATTTGTCGGTATAGGATGACCGTAGGTTTCGGTATGACCTTGATCTAATAATTCCATGGCCCGCAGGTTTGCGGCCCCGACTTTTAGACAGATTGCCACCCAATCATTCAGGTTTAAATCCCCGCGGTCAATTGCCGCTAAAGTCTCTTGGATAACCTGATAAACCGAGTCATCCTCTTGACCTAATTCCTGAGCGTGGAAAGTATAGGAAGCAAGACCTTTAACTCCGTAGATAGCGGTTAACTTTAGGGAAAAAATATCGAGGTCTTGCACTTTTTCAATTAGTTCTAAGGATACTTCTTGACCTTGGCTGACTAGACTCTCATTAAAATTAGGCTGATAGTTAGCAAGTGCAGACCAGTCAAGCGATCCCAATTGTGCTTTTAAATTTTCCCGAATCTCTAAACAACGCTGAATATAATCAGTAAAACGCCGTTGATCAAAGTTAACATTGGTCATGGTGGCGAAAAGCGACTCACAGGTAAAAATATCGGCTTCGCGAGTAGATATTGCCGCTTCTTTGGCTTTTAAAACCACCAATGCTAATCCCCGCAGACAATAAACTAATAAGTCTTGAACAGCGTTGACTTCGGGACTTTTTCCACAGGCTCCCCACTGATGGCAACCATTACCACTAGCGGTTTGTTCGCATTGTTCACAAAACATAAGGTTTCTCTCTTTTTTCAGTAGATTTACAGATTGTTGCGATTTTTTTCTACTAAATTTAATTCTGCTTGTCTGAAAGTTATTTATCAGCCTTCACCCGGCACGAATTGTGGATTTTACGACTGCAAAGCTTGTCTTGATAGCTTCTAAGCTAAGACGTATTTAAATCGCTTATTCTTAGATTAGCCCACCCCCCCTTACCCCCCCGACATCGGGGGGGTGGGTAGGGCTGATTCATTCTCCGAATCTAATTCTTTTTTTGCTACCTTTAATCGCTTATGAGGTAAGCAAAGCACGACGTTTTTAAAAATTTTCAGATATATATTTCCGAGAAATCGACTTAAAACGTTGCCAGATAAGGATTTGAGAGAATGACATTTGAGAGAATGAAACGACCCTAGGGGGGTTGGGGGGTTGCCTTTTGCAAGAGTGCAAGTCAACAAGCAATTTAAATTACGAACAGCTTACTCTCTGAACTATGTTTTTATTCTCTCACCCTTTTTGCCGGTTGAGTTCTGATTTTAGATTTCCTCAAGAATTACCGATTAAACAATTATTTAGTTGTCTTAGTAAATTAAGTATTTTTGGTAATTTTTATGATATAATCAGCGAAATTTTCAGCAGGCAAAATTAATTAGGGTTTGCTGAAAAAGTTTTTCCTGGGGGCAGGCTTCGGCCGTGAGATCAGTCGAGTGGACGGTGAGCTTGTCGAACCGCCGTGGTCAATTACCTAATTTTCAGGGAAAAAGTACCTGAATTTTTCCCCTGATCACTCCCATGCCTGGCACTTTTGGATTTCAAAAAAGTCTAAAAGTCTTATCCAAAAAGGTTTTTAGATTTATTCAGCAAGCCCTACTTAGAGATTGCCGGTGAAGCGATCGCCGCTTAGATTTCATAGCATCGGTTATAACTTCGTAAGTGCCTGTTGTTTTCGTTAAACGATGTAATATTTTGTGTACACCGCAACTCATTGACGATTGCGTAATGTAGAAAGTGAGTGCGGCGACAATTGTACTTGTCAAACAATGGTATAGTACAAGTAAATTGCTAATTATCGGCAGGTAGCGTCTGTCATAGATATAGCTTGTGGAGTTAAAATATGTCTAGTATAAACACTGGTATTGAGTGGACTGATAAAACGTGGAATCCAACAACCGGGTGCGATAAAATTAGCACTGGCTGCCTGCATTGTTATGCCGAAGCTATTACACAGCGTTTTCCCAAGAACTTTCCCAATGGATTCAGCTTAACTTTGCATCCAGAAAGATTGAAAGAACCCTTACGTTGGCGCACTCCCAGTCGAGTTTTTGTCAACTCAATGAGTGACCTTTTTCATGATGATGTGCCTCTCGACTTTATCAGACAAGTTTTCTCAGTTATTCATTCAACACCTTGGCATATATATCAGATTCTAACAAAGCGACAAAGCCGTCTAGGTGATTTAGCGTCTAAATTAGATTTTCCAGAAAACATTTGGCTAGGTGTATCTGTCGAGAACCAAAACCACATAGATCGGATTGAATATCTTCGGACAGTGCCTGTTTCAGTGCGTTTCATTTCCTGTGAGCCACTTTTAGGACCACTAGAACTTAATTTAACTGGCATTGATTGGGTTATTGTCGGCGGAGAATCCGGGCAAAAACATCGCCCGATGAAACTTGACTGGGCAAGGGATATCCGCAATCAATGTCAAAATTCAGGGGTAGCATTTTTTTTCAAACAAGTTGGGGGAAGGACACCGAAAGCAGGGGGTAGATTACTTGATGATAAAATCTGGGACGAGATGCCTAATGCTTGGAATCAGCATATCCAAAAATGGGGAAGTGTCCCACTTAAATCAGCGAGGCGTTCAGAAAAATTAGAGCTTATTGCTTAACTGGAAATGTAACCTTTAAATCATCCGCAAACGTTCCTTTTCGCCGTTTTTTGTCCTCGGGTGAATGTACTGTGACTTTTCCTTGAGATTCAAGATTGCTAAGGGCAGTTTTGTAATTCTTTTTAATGTACGGTTTTCCCGGATGATGCTGGTCGTAAATCTCTGCCATCGTCATAGTTTTACCTGAAAAATTGTCCAACAACATAGATTCCAGTTGATCAAGAGGACTGGTTAGCTCAAAGAGTAATGGTTGTTGAAGAGTTGCAGGATTATACTCAAAAGATGGTACGCCCTGCGTCTGTTCAGAACTCTCTTTAGCCATTATCTCTTTCATAATTTCATAGCCTTTAGGATGCTTGCTTACAAAAATTAGGTGATGGCTAGTACGATTTCCCATTTCATGTCTGAAACGAAATGGAAGAACATATTTACGACCCATTTCTTTCAAGGCTTCACAGATATATTCTACAACGGTTAACTCACGCTCTTGTGGAGTAAGTGTTTTCAATCGTTCGCGGAGTTGATCTGCTCGTACTTGTCCGAATAGCGCATTTATGTGTTCTTTGACTGCATCATTATTTAAACCCATGTTGATGCGATTGTAATTGAAGAAGAAGATGCAATCACAACCCCAATCTTTGACGACCGAATTAACAAGTTGAAGAGATAGCCCCTTGTAACCCCAAGGATCAACAAAAAATAAAGTGGGAACTAATTTCATGCTTTGGAAGATTTTAACTATGTCCTCTCCCACCTCATATTTTGATATTTGAGGGCGGTATTTTAAATTTTCTATGCCCGGAATTGAATCTATAGCTTGTTGAAGAGAATTAACATTTTCGACATCGGCATCGTTAAAGATCGATACCAGCATATTTCGCATATCTTTATCGGCGATGGCAGTTTCTAGAACCTTTACTGGGGTTGATTTTGAGCCATCTTTATATCGTCCTGCACCAGCAAAAAGGTCAACATAAGCGATTTTCTGGACTGAAGACGATCCCTTAACTTTTGAAATTATAACTTTTGCCCAAGCCCAGAAATATTTCTCAACAATCCTAGCTTTGATCAAGGACTGTTCTTTTTGCTCATTGAAGAAGGAATTTTCGGTCATAAGCTATATCAATAGTTACGATGCCGAAGGCGCTTAAGGTAGCGGCAAGTCGCTCTCGTCGGATGCGTTAATCAAATATAACATACCTTATTTTTGTTTGAATTATACTAAATCCGTTGAGTATAGGCTACATATCAGGAGAGGCACTCATGCAAGAGGCACTCATGCAAAAGGGAGAATAAATAATCAGTTTTTAATAACCAGATTTAGTATTAGAGAAGACAGGAGATGAAACAACCCAAAAGAAAACCCAACCACCGCGATGGGGAGATTGGGTTTTCTGGTTATCAATTGATTTTAAGGAGCTAAAGCGTTACCGCGCAGGAGAGAACCGATGGTTTTAGCAGTAATCTTCATCTGTACGAGAGGATTAGCGGGAACAACGGTTTTATAGAGATAACTGTCAAAAGTCATCTTCTGTACATCCTTATCGGAACACATTTCCACAAAAGCTTCCCGGGTGGCATCGGTACGGTAGAAAACCCGTTGCAGAATATCTAATACCAGATAGGTCATACCGTATTTCTTGTCCCAACGCTTGAGGTAGAGTTTCAATTCGTCCTCTGTGGGAATACTTTGGCCGCCGTTAGTGACTTCGACAATGGTTTCAGCACACATCCGCGCTGATTTAGCGGCGAAATAGATGCCTTCTCCCGAAGACTTGGTAACTGTTCCCGCAGCATCTCCCACCAGCGCCACGCGACCAACTACACGACGAGGACGGGGATGTTCGGGGATGGGGTGAGCCTCCACGCGGATGATTTCGCCCCCTTCCAGACGACGGGCTGCGCGAGCGCGAATACCAGCTTGTAGGTCTTTAATCATGGCTTTATTGACCTTCATTGTGCCGGTACCGACGGCGACGTGATCGTATTTGGGGAATACCCAAGCGTAGAAGTCGGGGGATACGTCTTTTCCTACATACATTTCGGCCAGATCTTCGTAGTAGGCCATTTTATCTTGGGGGAGACGGATGCGTTCTTGGAAAGCGATCGCATAGTTGTAATCCCCAGCATCAATAGCTTTAGCAATGCGGGAATTAGCACCGTCGGCGCCGATAACCACATCCACCTTCAGAGATTTCATTTCCCCTTGGGAATTGCCGTGGGAGTGATCGGCGTAGTGTAGGGTATAGGGATCGGTGCTATTGGTGGGAATGTCGAGACCGTAAACGGTTCCGTTGATTAAATGCGCTCCTAATTTATGGGCGCGTTCTCTCATAAAACCGTCGAGGACTTCCCGACGACACATTCCGATATACTCGTCTTGATTATCGAGATTAATATCGACTTCGACGTTAGAGGGGGAGATCATTTTCATTTTTCTCACCCGGCGATCAATAATTTCAGGAGGTAGGTCAAATTCGCTCACCATACAGAGAGGAATCGCTCCACCACAGGGTTTAGCGTTATCTAATTTGCGTTCAAATAAATAGGTTTCAATGCCTGCTTTAGCTAATGTTTCTGCCGCCGAAGAACCGGCCGGCCCTGAACCCACAACAGCGACTCTTAACACTCAGGTTTTCTCCTACATACTTACGAGCGAGTACGCTTTGCAGTGTACCACAGGGGTTTAGCCGAAAGAAACGGGATTCTCCGATTCTGCCCGATCTTGCAACAGTGCTTAACATCCTCTGTTACAAAAGTTTATTTTACTGCCCGTAGATTTTTTTTATCGATGTGTTGTATTGTGTTACACCCGTAGAGAAAAAAAGTGCTAAACCCCTCTCCCAAACGGGGAAAAGGGGATATTTTCTAGGATTGTTAAGCTCTTGCTTTCAACCAATCGCTAATAGCGGGGGGTAAATCCCGTTGCACTTTGCCACTGACATACATTCCGATATGTCCGACCGGGAAAGCACAAGCGGTATAGTCAGAAGTACCGATATAATTCCCTAAAGCGAGGGAAGAAGCGGGAGGGACAAGGTGATCTTTATCCGCATAAAGATTGAGAATTGGCATGGTCAGATTATGTAAATCTACCCGTTTATCTCCTAACATCACTTCCCCTTTAATCAGTTTATTTTGCTGATAGAAATCCTTGAGAAACTGTCGGTAGGATTCTCCCGCTTGGTCAGGACTATCAAAAATCCATTTTTCCATACGCAGAAAATTAACTAATTTTGATTCGTCTTCCATGATGTCAGGAAAATCGAGGTATTTCTGATAACCTAACTGTAAAGGTTTTAATTCCAGAAACTCTAAGTTGAGAAAATCTCCCGGGATATTGCCCATGGTATCTACCATTAAATCGATGTCTAATGCTTCGGATCCTAGGGAACACCCCCCGCGCATATTTAAGAGGGTCTCGGTTTGATAAAAGTCCACCGGTGTCACCATTGTCACCAGATTTTTTATCTTATCGGGATAGAGGGAACTATAGCATAAACTAAAGGTTCCCCCCTGACAGATTCCTAACAGATTAATTTTGTCGAGATGGTGACTTTGACGAATAAAATCGACGCAATTATCCACATAACCATTGATATAATCATCAAGGGTTAACCAGCGATCGCTTCTGGTGGGATATCCCCAATCAATTAAGTAGATATCTAAGCCTAATTTCAGCAGATTGGCCACTAAAGAACGCCCTTCCTGTAAATCTACCATGTAGGGACGATTGACCAAAGCATAAACCATCAGCAAGGGTATCTCGAAGGGTTTTTCGACCACGGGTTTAAAGTGGTAGAGAATGATTTTATCTTCCCGATAAACTGCTTCTTTTTCCGAGACTCCACACTGAATATCTTCTTCTTTAACTCGTTTGAGATTGTCCAAACCTTTGAGATTTTTTTGAGTTAATTCTAGATAATCTTGGGTAAAGTCTTCCAGTTTCACTTGCGTCAAAAATGGCCACATAATTTAATTCTCCTAAAGAATTGGGGAAGTGGGGATTTTTCAGTGAGCAGTGAACAGTAAACAGTAATCAGTGAAAAGAAAGTTCCGAAGTTTTCACCTAACACTATATACTGAAAACTGCAATCCGATAACTGATAACTGATAACTGATAACTGATAACTGATTGTCAAGCACAATTAACTAATTGTTACTTTCTACTGCTTTTTTTCTCCTAAAGCTTTTTTGAGACTTTTTACCTCTTTGCGTAATTCATAGATAGTCCGATGAATTTCATCGACTTCGCTGCGGGTAGGCAGATTCATTGATCGCAGGTAAACTTCCATTAAATCCTGCTGTTTGAGGCGATAATCATTGAGGGAATTAATAAATTTTCCCCTGACTTTTAGGTTTTCTGGTTGACAAAAAGCCTTTTCAAAAATATCATCAGCGACGACACTCCACACATCTTGAAATTCTCGCCAATTCTTGACAGGTTGACCTTTTTCTGCTAGGAAAACTAATTTTTTAGTTAAAGCTTCAAAGGATTTAACTTGAATATCAGCCAGCACAATTTGATAGTTAATACTAGCTTGATAAAGAATGCGCCAAGTTTCAAAACTATCGAGTAATTTGCGGTTAAATTCTCGCGGCAATCCCAATAAAGGCATCTGTAACCATTGGCCAAAAGTTTCATCATAAAACTTCTGCCAATAGATATTATTGAGTTCGATCAAGGAAGAAGTATTACCTAACCAAGCTTTGGTTATTGTGTCATTTGACAGGACGAAAGGATCGAACCATAAATGATTGATACTTTGCAATTGTTGCAGGTAAATTGTCCATAGTTGACTGACATCTTGACTACTTTGGGAAGTGGTAGTAGTAAAACTATTCAGTTGACCGCGCATCTGTTGGGTATAATTATTTAAAATTGTTTGCCAGTCTTCTCCTGTTTGCATTTTTGGGAAGATACTTTCCCAAGCTTCCATCGATAATTTTAGGAATTTGATCAATAAATCCCGATTATCAAAATAGCGCTGGGTTGCCTCTTGCAATTCTGGTTTAATATTGCCCATAGGAGTCGGTATCGCCCCCATCATATCAAACCAACTTGACCACATTTTTGCCCCGGTTTCTGTCCAAAGATTGACGTAATCGGCGGCCATTTCACTCCAAGCTTGTGTCGGTTTATCCATTATTTTTGCCCTTTTCCTTTAACGCTGATTTCGCTAGTTTACTAACCCACCCTACACCCGATAACTGATAACTGATAAGTCATATTTTTCCAGACTTGGCAATTTTTGCTAGTAATCTTAACGCTTCATTGACTGAGGCTGAATCTTGAAAAATTTCCGCCACATCGGGATCGAGAATTATCACATTACTAGCCTGTCGATAAGCTTGATAATATTTGCCACGAATACCACCAGAAAAGTCATATTCAGTTCGCATCTCGTCATTAACCGTTTCTTCAGACTCCTGATTCATAATTTTTTCTCTCCTGTTTACTAGCTAAACGGCCGCTAATTAAGCGAATCTCATTTTCTCTTTCTGTATGAGATATGACTAACAGCTTTTGTGATTTTGACTGTCCTATCGTCAGAAAACGAAACTCACCCACTGAATGATCGGGATCTAAAATCGTCACGGCCAATGGATCCCCAAATACGGTCACTGCTTCTTCAAAAGATATACTATGTTTTGTGATGTTGTTATTTGCCTTGTCTTGATCCCATTGAAATTTCATAGATTTATGCTACTATCAAGCAACTTAGCAGGGACAATAACAAACACATTCTCCATCTTTGAATTAGATAACTGATAACTTACCCACTGATAACTGATAACTGATTAGGTGTGATGGGCCCCATTAACTCTGAGGACTTCTCCAGAGACATAACTGCTGGCAACAGGAGAGAGTAAATAAGCAGTTGCCCAGGCGATATCTGCGGGTTCACCGAAGCGACGACAGGGAATTTCGGCGGTGATTTTATCGCGAACTTTATCGGGAATCGCTAAAGTCATTTCGGTGTTAATAAACCCCGGCGCAATCGCATTGGCGCGAATATTATAACGGGCAGCTTCTCGCGCTAAGGATTTGACTAAACCGATAACTGCCGCTTTTGTGGCTGCGTAATTAGTTTGGCCGGCATTACCGCGATCACCGGAAATAGAACTAATACAAACGATCGATCCCGCTTGTCGTTCGTACATTCCCTCAATAAACGGTTTAATCGTGTGATTAACCCCTTTTAGGTTGACATTAATCACTAAATCCCAATCTAGCGGCGTTAATTTAGGGAAAAAGTTATCTCTGGTAATCCCCGCGTTAGCGACGATACCGTAAACCGGTCCCAATTCCGCTTCAATTTGTTTAGCTGCCGCTTCCATAGATTCCAACTTAGTCACGTCGGCCACAATGCCTAAACCCTGGGGATTATCCGTGGCTAAATCCGTGTAGGCCACCTTGGCCCCCAAATCTATCAAAAGAGAGACAATAGCCGCCCCAATGCCTCGATTTCCGCCCGTAACGACGATAACTTTCTCCTCTAGTCCCAGAGATACCATAGCTTTTTCCTCCTAAACTCTTTCAATTGCGATCGCTGTTCCGCCACCGGTCCCATGACAGATGGCCCCCATACCGAGGGTTTTATCCTGTACTTTCAACGCATTAATTAACGTCACCAGAATCCGCGATCCGGAAGCACCGATGGGATGACCCAATGCGATCGCACCACCGTGAACGTTTTGTTTTTCCCTCGCTAACCCCAGATCCATCTCAAAAAGCAGATTATTTAAGGCAAAAGCTTCGTTATTTTCCACTAAATCGAAATCTTCGATCGTTTTATCTAGAGATGCCAGTAATTTTTTCACCGCTAGGACGGGGAATTCTGGGAAGCGATCGGTTTTTCCAGCACCCACAGCGCCGCCAAGGATTTTGGCAATTGGTTTTAAACCGTACTGATCCACCGCTTTTTGACTGGCTAAAAGGATAGCGGCGGCCCCATCGGAAATCTGACTACTATTCCCTGCGGTTAAAACTCCCGACGGATTAAAAGCCGGCCGCAGTTTTCCTAACCCTTCTGGGGTACTATCGGCACGAATACCCTCATCTTGAGCGATAATTGTGGAACCTTTCTTAGATTTAAGTTCAATTGGCACGATTTCACCATTAAACCAGCCTTTTTCTGTGGCTGTGGCCGCTCTTTGGTGAGATAAGGCGGCAATTTCGTCTAATGCTTGCCGAGAAACCCCGCGATCGAGACAGAGGCGATCAACTTGGGAACCCATGCCCTCAGTCGTGGTAGCATCGGTTAAGCCATCGTGCAGTAATAGGTCGGTTAATTGTTCCGGCGCACCCATAAGGAATTTATAACCCCACCGGGCCCGATGGGAGAGAAAAAAGCCAGTTTGGGACATGGATTCGATGCCACCGGCGAGGACGAGATCCGCTTCGCCAGCGCGAATTGAGGTGGCAGCGTTACTAACGGCAATCATTCCCGAAGAACAAACCATATCCACCCGATATCCGTCCACGCTTACGGGAATTCCCGCTTTAATCGCCGCTTGTCGGGGGATTAACTGACCATGACCCGATCCCAAAACATTGCCGAAAATGTACAAATCTAGGGCTTCTGGGGGCAAATTAGCGATTTCTAGGGCGGATTTCATCACTGTTGCCCCTAAATCGGCCGGGGATAATCCCATTAATCCCCCACCAAAACGACCAATTGGAGTCCGGACAGCGGCCACGATATAAACTTCTTGCATAGACTTCTCTCTATTGGGAAGCGAAGATACTAGATAGAATTTACTTAAGAATATCGAGTCCGAAAAGATCAAAATCCCAATTGACTGTCATTGGTTAAAAGTTCCTGGCCCCGATGTCTTGAGTTTTTGTCTATCTACCCTCGATCTTGCAACAGAATTTCTGTGTCAGAAGATATATTCATTAGAATTTAACTTTTCCGGCAGCAATCCCCTTTTTTTATGGATTTAGTCAAGCGCTTGGTTTTTATCGGTGGTGGCCATAGTCATGCGATCGCTCTTCGTCTTTGGGGGCAATCACCCCTAAAAAACGTTCAATTAACTTTAATTAGCGATGTCACCCATACCCCCTATTCGGGAATGTTACCCGGCCACATCGCCGGTTTTTATGATTTTGCTGAGACTCATATCGATTTACCTTCTCTAGCTAGGTATTCTCAAGCGCAATTCTGTTTAGACAAGGCTAATTTCATAGATACGGAAAAATGTCAAGTAATTTGTCATAATTCTTCACCGATTCCCTTTGATTATCTCTCGATCGATATCGGCAGCATCCCGGCAGTAGATCATTTTATCGGTGCTAAAGAGTACGCTATTCCCGCCAAACCGGTGCCGATTTTTCGGGAAGGATGGCAAGAAATCCTCAAAAAAGCGGTTAGTAACCCTAATAATCCTCTCAATATCGTCATTGTTGGTGGTGGTGCAGGCGGAGTTGAATTAGCTTTAAATATGCAGTCCCGTTTGGCCAAAATTCTCAACTCTAGCAGTAATTTGAATTTATCTCTAATTCATCGAGGAAAAAAACTACTACCGGCCCATAATAATTGGGTCGGTCAACGTTTAGAGAATATTTGTCAACAAAGGGGAATTAGATTATATTTATCAACGGATGTGACGGCAGTGCAAGCAGATCAGATTATCTGTTCATCGGGGTTAGTTTTACCCACGGATTATACAATTTGGGTAACGACTGCCTCGGCCCCTAGTTGGATTAAAGCGTCAGGATTACTGACAGATGAAAAAGGGTTTATTTTAGTGAATAATTATCTGCAATCTCTTTCCCATCCCCATATTTTTGCCGTGGGAGATATTGCCACGATTCCAGATTATCCCCGTCCGAAAGCGGGAGTTTTTGCCGTCCGACAAGGAAAACCCCTGTTCGATAATTTAGCAAGAATTCTGCAAAATCAGCCCCTAAAACCCTATTTTCCCCAGAAAAATTATCTGAGTTTAATCGGGACAGGAGACCAACAAGCGATCGCATCTTGGGGCGGTTTCGCATGGCAATCGCCGTTATTATGGTTATGGAAAGATCGGATTGATCGAGCTTTTATGAAACAGTTTAAGCTCTAATCAATAAGTAGGTAGGTGTTAAAAATTATCAGACACCCCCCTTATCAAGGGGGGATTAAGGGGGGATCAGAGGCAAAATTGCTGATTATCGTCCAATAACACCGAGTTACTGTCAAGGCCGTTGGGAGTAAAATCTGATTTGGGAATCCCACAACCTGATAAAGTAAAAATCGTCCCGATAGCTTGACTGGTTATCGGGAGAGAACGTCAATAGTTTGTTAAATAGTACATATAAACCAATGCCACGTCTTCGCTCGATTATTTCCCTAGTTTTAGTCCTAGTTACTACCCTGCTGGTTAGTTGCAGTGGTCCCCAAGCAACTATCCCCACCGTTTACAGTCCGCAAAAAATCGAACAGTTACAGGTTTACATCCAACCCATAGAAGGATTTCGCGAAAAAATGAGCGTTTTGCAAGACCTCATCGCTGACAAAAATTGGGTAGATACTCGCACCTATATCCACGGTCCTTTGGGGCAATTGCGTCAGGAAATGGTAGGATTATCCCGTAATTTACTGCCCAAAGACCAAGAAAAAGCCAAGCAGTTAGCGAAAAATCTTTTCGTTCACTTTGAACGTATCGATGCGGCAGCCAAGGAGAAAGATGCTAGTCTCGCTGCTAATCAATTCCAAGAAGCATTAAAAGACTTCGATGCTTTCTTAAATATTGTTCCTAGTTAGTTTGTATTAGTGATCGGTGATCGGTGATCACCGATCGGGCTGACGGCTAAAAACCGATAAATGCTATTTTGGTTTAGTTTGGACGCTAATAGGGCCATTAACGATGGTTTGACAGGCTAAACGATAATTTTCGGGTTTTTTCTTCAGACAGCGCTGTTCAAAGTCGGTTTTGGCCGAGAGATTTTCCATACCCTCGACAATTGCCACTATACAAGTACCACACTGACCGTAACCGCCACAATTCATCAATTTACCGCCAAAAGTGTAGATATCAACGCCATTCTGGATTGCTTTCTCTCGTAAATTCGCCCCATCTGCCGCTACAACAATCTTATTCTCTTTGACGAAGTTGATGTTACCCATGACTGTGTTACCCTAAATTTTTGCAAATTAATATTAAAAAATATTAAATTTTTTTGATTGTAACATTTTTGGCTCGCTCTTCTAAATATTCGGCGATGCCAATAGCGATCGCTTTTTTACCGATAAATTTCCCCAGTGCCGCTTTTGTGACCAAATAAGCCACCTGTTCCCCTTGATCGCCCTTTTCCTCACCCCTATTAGCAATAACGGCCTGATAGCCCTTTTCTAGGCGTTTACGGGCGATTTCCAGTAACTCTTCCTGACTGACTCCCTCCTGATACTTGAAAGTCACCATCCCTAAATCGGGAAAATTTTCTCTCACCTTGTCAATCACTTTTTCCGTCGGCACAAAATTAAGATTTAACTGCCCACCACTGGGAATCTTACCATAAAAAGGGCTTTCTAAGCGATAATCTGCCACTGCTGCCGAGAAAATGCCAAATTTATAATTTTTACTCTCTAATTCTCCCATCACCTTCCCTAGATACTCGTCATAAGTTTCAATAATTTCGTGGGGTAAATAAGCGGGGGGTGTATAGCTGCCGCGTCCGTGGATTAATTGCACCTTTGCCCCGCGCAGGTATAATTCTTCTGCAATAGCGACTCCTAATTGTCCAGTAAAACGATTGGTTAAACGACGAATATTATCGATAATCACGGGTGTGGGTCCACCAGTGACTAAAATCGGCATATTTTTCAGGACAGAATTACTGAGAATCCCACAGGCTGCCACGGTAATCTCTTTTTCTCCGGGGAGATTGTGCTTACCGTAATCATCCCGGGGTGGCATAATCTCTACTCCCCAGCGATCGAGAGTTTGCAAAGATTCAGTCAGAATAGCATTATGTAAACTGCCGTGCATGGTGGGGACAAGCAGAATTTTAGTTTTTCCCTTTTCCTGTCGTCCCAAGGCCGAGGCCAAGCATGAAGTGATCACTCCGTCAGCGATTCCGTAACGAAACTTATTAATCGTGTTATAGGTAGCGGGGGCGACTAAATAAAGATCAAAGGGAGATTGATCGCTTAAATGTTCTGCTTTTGCCGTTAATTGACTAACTACGGGATTAAGCGTACTCCATTCCAAAGCTTCCCTAGTGACGTATCTTAAAGCTTCTTCCGAGACAAAAGCCACGACTGTAGCCCCGAATTTCCGCAAAGATCGGGCAATTAGCGGCGCTTTCATGGCCGCAATCCCTCCCGTTACCAGTAAAGCAATACGTTTACCCCAGAGATGATGACTTTCTAAGGGTACTTCGCGATCGCATAAGGGCGAATCCGTGGGAGAGGAGAAATTCCAAGTCATAAATTTGGGGGTGGGGGTTTTGTCAGTGATCAGTAAACAGTAAACAGTGAACTGAAAACTCAAATCTGATCACTGATAACTGATCACTGATAACTGATTCGGTTATCCCTATTGGGGATTTGTTTATCCCTGACCGAGAAACTCGTTATCCTAGTAAATAAAGGGTTGCTTCGGTGTTCTTATGATTGACAAAATTTTAACTAAAGTTCGAGCGCTTGCCAAGCCGCTATTAGTTCTAGGATTAGTGACAACGCTGATTTTCGGTTCTATTCCCAGTGCTTTGGCGGCATCGGGGGGTAGAATGGGGGGCGGTAGTTTTCGCGCCCCTAGTCGCAGTATTAGCCCTTCTAGAGGTGGTGGTTACAGTTCCCCCGGTTACGGTGGAGGTATTGGTTTTCCCTTCCTCTTACCCTTCTTTTGGGGTGGTGGTGGCGGTGGCTTAATTTCTCTGTTAATCTTTTTTGCTATTGCCAATTTCCTCGTTAATGCTTTCCGTAATGGTGGCGGCAGTGATGAGAATGGTATGACGATAGAATCCGGTTATGAAACCGTCTCCGTGGCTAAAGTACAGGTGGGTTTGTTGGCTAATGCCCGTTATCTGCAACAAGAATTAAATCAAATCGCCCTAACTGTGGATACTAGCACCTCCGAGGGGCGCGTTGATGTCTTACAAGAATCCGCCCTCGCCCTGTTACGTCATCCGGAATACTGGGTTTATGGTAACGTCGATTGCCAGCAAACCAGCCTCAGCAGTGCAGAAGCGAAGTTTAATCAGTGGTCCCTCAACGAACGCGGTAAACTAACGGCGGAAACCTTAACTAATTACAATAATCAACTGCGTCAAGGTTCTACAGAAAATATTTTACCCGAATCGGCTGGAGAATTAGCCAAAAACGCACCGGAAGGCTATATTTTGGTGACTATTTTAGCCGGCATTGTTGGTAAATTTTCCCTAGCCAAAATTAATGATTCCCAAGACTTGAAACAGGCCCTGCAACAAATTGGTAGTATGGGAGGCGATCGACTTTTAGCAGTAGAAGTGATTTGGACTCCCCAAAGCGAGGGTGATATTCTCAGTCAAGATGACATTCTCGCCAATTATCCCGATCTGAAATTGGTGTAATTTGTCGGGGGATAACCCTAGATAGGGTTTGCTGAAAAATTTTTTCGTGGGGGTAGGGTGTGGCCCCCCCAACCCCCCCGACATCGGGGTGGCAGGGGGGGGTGGGGTGTGGGGTGTAGGGTTTTACCGATTTTGAGGGAGTCTTCCAAAAAGTCTAAAAGTCTTACCCAACAAGGTTTTTAGATTTATTCAGCCAGCCCTAGATATTGCCCAAAATCTCCCTTTGACAGGGAGATTTTTTGATTATTAAGGATATTGCCCCCGTTAACAATATAATTCCTGAATCCACTGCCATTCTTGGGCTAATCCTTCGGCTAAAGAAACTTGGGGGTTATAACCTAGAATAGTACGGGCTTTGGTGACATCGGCGGCGGTGTGACGGGCATCTCCCCGGGCGAGTCCTTGATGCGATCGCTCGATAGGTTTACCGATGACTTTTGCCATGGTATCCAAGACATCCAACAATACCACGCGACTACCACCACCAATATTAAACACCTCACCCACCGCTTCCGGGACTACGGCAGCGGCTAAATTAGCGGCTACAGCATCGCTAATAAAGGTAAAATCCCGGGTTTGTTTGCCATCCCCGTAGATGCCGATAGCTTTACCTGCGATCGCTGCTTGAAAAAACTTATGGAAAGCCATATCGGGACGTTGCCGCGGTCCATAAACGGTGAAATAACGCAAGGCAGTGACGGGAACGTTAAAATTCTGGTGATATAGCCAACAGAGTCTTTCAGCCGCTAATTTGGTGATACCGTAGGGTGAAACCGGTTGGGGACAAAGGGTTTCGGGAGTCGGCATCGTTTCCGCATTGCCATACACCGAGGAAGTGGAAGCAAAAACCATCCGTTGTAAAGACGGGGTTTCCTTAGCGGCCTCAAGAATAATTTGAGTGGCATTTATATTCCTTTCGGTATATTGACGAAATCCATCACCCCAGCTTGCTCTGACTCCCGCTTGGGCTGCCTGATGAAATAATACTTCTACTCCTTGCAACAGTTGTCGCCAGTCAAGGGCTTGTATATCCGCTTCAATTAACTTAAATTCGGGATATTTTGCTAGAATATGGGCATTTTTGCGCTTTAAACTGGGGTCGTAATAATCGTTAAATTGATCGATGCCGATCACCTGATCTCCTTGTTCTAAAAGCTTTTCTGCCAAGTTAGAACCGATAAAACCCGCGACACCAGTAACAATATGAGTAGCCATTTAATCCTAGTCGTTGATATTTTGGATCGATTGTAATCATTTTTGCGCTTTTTGCCGCAATCAATCTCCGCCGTCCGCCGTCAGCTTTTAGGGGTCAAAATCAAGAGATTTATTGAAAATAGGCGAATTTTACCAGTTTTATCCCGATCATGGCTCTCGATCGATTCCCTTTTCCCCTCCACCATCAGCCCTCTATTTCCCATCTGATACTAAATCCGTTGAGTATAGGCTACTTCTGAGGACAGGCAAAAGGCACTCATGCAAAAGGCAAAAGGCTGAATAAATAATCAGTTTTTAATAACCAGATTTAGTATAAGGGGTTAGTGTCAGGTGATTGTCAACTCACCTTTTTTTGTCATTAAAAATCTCTAAGATTGTACCTGGCTGCTAACTGCGATTGCTCTTTTTCTCGGGCCAATTCCGTTTCCAATTCTTTACTGAGGAAATAGTTGAGGAAAGTTCGGATAATAGCGATGAGGGCGAGTTGTGCCAAGGCTTCTATAGTAGGTGTGACGGTAGTAGCCACGATGTCTCCACCTAACTGAAACTCTAGGGCTAAAGATAGCCAAGTACCGAAACGAATGCGAATTTGATTGAAGGAAAAAGGGGGAAGACTGCGACGGTGACGATTAGACTGCCAAGCTAATTGTAGGGTTTTAATTAATCCGATCACCACACAAGCGATCGAAATACTTTCTAGGCAAAACTTGATGATTGCCACGGCAGAGATCAAGCCTGTTTCTAAAGTTGCTAAAAATTCCATTTCTTCCCTGATTGTCCAAGCACCGAAACTCGCCAGAGAATCCCTAGAAAAGCCACTAACCCGCTCTTAGCGCCCACGGCAACAGTTGACAACGATTTTGATTGCTTTGAATAAGTAGGTTGGTCTCTTGCCACGAATCCTAAGTTAAGACGTATTTAAATCGCTTATTCTTATGATTAGCCGAATCTCCCCCACCTCCCCTTGCCCCCCAACCCCCACCCCCCCAACCCCCCCGACATCGGGGGGGCAGGGCGTAGGTTGCCTCTTGCAAGAGTGCAAGAGTGCCTCATCTCAACAGGCAATTTAAATTACGAACAGCTTATAAACCAACCTACCATCTCAAGATTAAATTCTTTTTCTTAAACCAACACCCGCTAAACCAAAGGCTAACAGGGCAAGTAAGGAAGAAGGTTCAGGGACGGGAATGGGAGTTCCATTAAATTGAACCTCAGAGAAGCCGGTATTAGTAGGAGTACCCGTCTGCCAGTTACTAGCAACAACAAACCGGACAAAAGACGCAGTAACTGGAGAAAAGCTGAACGTCTGTGGATTTATAGCGGCGTTAGCTGCGATAGCAAACTGAGTAGGAGCCCCCGCTATAGTAGTCCAAGTCGTGCCATTGGTGGAGGATTGAACAGTCACGTCTTTAATTCCTCGATTGAAATTTGTCCGGTTATAGTTCCAGAAGCTAAAACCAGCGAGGCTATAGCTGCCCTTGAGATCAAAAGTGATATTACCAGTGGCCGTACTTCCCAGCCAAGCATTAGTACCATCCGCCACAGCATGAAGTCCCGTCAGACTTGGTATATTACTGGGCAACCCTGCGCCATTGACGGTATTGGTGACAGAAGAACTAACATTACCCATATCCGTTGAGGCAGTGACTCCTGTAATCAGAGCGGCTTGGGCTTTTTGTGCCACACCTAACATTAAGCCTAAACTGGCAGTGGATAAAACAATCGGTGCGATGGCGACTCTCATTGGCAGGCTTCCTTTTGTAAAGTTAAGTTAAGTAAAGTTAAATAGATGTAAAACATCTTTGCGCATCTTATTTTTTTTTTTTTGCCAATTTCTGCTATTTTTGATACAGTTTTTTGGGCGTTTTTATGGTCAAGAAGTCAGGTTTATTCCCTCAATATCAGAAAAAAAAGAGCCTCTCTTGGCTCTTGGCTGAAAAATGTTCACAATGTCACATTATGGGCGCAAGCAGTTCGATAAACTCACTGACCACGTTGCGCCCCTACATTGCAGCTGCTTTGATTGGTAGGGAACCATAGCGTCAGCCCTTGATTTGGCAGTTAGAACAGGTTTCTCGCCTGTTCTAACCTATGGCTGACTTAAGCCGGTTTTCCCTCGACCACTTTATCGATTAAACCGTAGGCGACGGCTTCCTCGGCGGAGAGGAAATAATCGCGATCAGTGTCTTTTTCGATGCGTTCGATGGTTTGTCCGGTGCGATTAGCCATAATTTCGTTTAATTGCTGGCGAATACGCAGGATTTCCTTAGCTTCAATGTCGATATCTGTCGCTTGCCGGCGCCCAGTTCCCCCCATGGGTTGGTGAATCATAATCCGCGCATGGGGAAGGGCGAGACGCTTACCCGGACTACCGGAAGCCAGTAAAAATGCCCCCATAGAGGCCGCTAATCCCACACAGATAGTCACCACTTCCGCTTTGATGTACTGCATGGTGTCGTAGATGGCCATACCGGCGGTAACGGAACCCCCCGGCGAGTTGATATAGAGATAGATGGGTTTACTGGGGTCTTCCGAGTCGAGATAAAGCATTTGGGCCACAAGGGCATTGGCTAACCCGTCGGTGACTTCCTGCCCCAGAAAAAGAATGCGTTCCACCGAAAGACGGCTGTAAATGCTAATCCACTGTTCGTATTGGCTACCAGGCAGACGGTAGGGAACTTTTGGCACACCGATAGGCATAATTGGTAACAACTCCTGCTAATTTGTAATAAATCTTAACTAACTTGGGCGAGGGGTTTCGGTAGTTCCTTGCGACTTTCGAGAACGCGATCGATTAATCCGTAGTCTTTCGCCTGTTGTGGGGTGAGATAGAAGGTGCGATCCATATCTTTCGCCAGTTTTTCGGTGGTTTGACCCGTATTTTTCGAGAAAATTTCCAACATCGTCTGTTTATTGGCGATTACCTCCTTGGCGCGAATCTGGATATCGGTGGCTTGTCCTTGGGCCCCAGTGCGATTTTGGTTGAGAACAATGGTAGCGTGGGGTAAGGAGGCGCGAAAACCCTTGGTTCCTGCGGAAAGAATCATCGCTGCAGTTCCCATGGCCTGTCCGATACAGATAGTATGAACGGGAGGTTTAATGTAGTTGAGGGTGTCACAGATGGCGAAAGCTTCGGTTTCGTAGCCGATCGCGTCGCCAGTGTACCAGGATGTGCCGGTAGAGTTGATATAGAAGAAAATCGGTTTTTCGGGATCGTCAAATTGCAGGTAGAGCAGTTGGGCGATAATTAATTCCGTCACGTCCACCCCGACATTGCGCTTGACATCATCGGAGGAAAATAAGGGCAACCCCAGATAGACAATTCTCTCTTTGAGCAGGAGAGATTCTAAGTCCGGTGGTGGTGTCCGATAGGCTGCATCCCCATAATAGGCAGTTTGTACCGCTTTAATCACTGAGTTCATCGAGTTTTTCCGTCATACACAGTATCCTGCTTTTGATTTTAACGTAATCAGGTTGACCGATTGCCTGGGGGTATTTTTAGCTAGGTTCTTCCCCAAGAATCTCTCAACAGCTGCCCGCGCATCTCATACCATTTTTAAAAAGTGGTGGCAGAAAAAATGGTATAAGAATACTAAGCTTTTGACTAGAATGGATAACTATCGGTGGCAAAATAAATAAACCAGATGTAACCGATAGTATCGACCGATTAACCATGGCAGAATGGATTATTTACAAAGAATTCCGCTTTGAAGCGGCCCATCGTTTACCCCATTATGAAGGTAAATGTCGTCGTCTCCACGGTCATAGTTGGCTAGGACGCATCTATGTGAAAAGTCATTATTTACAGTCCCAAGGCTCACAACAGGGAATGGTGATGGATTTTGGCGAAATTAAACAATATTTACAGCCGCTACTCGATAATTTTCTCGACCATCATTATCTCAATGAAACCACTGGTTTAGAAAATCCCACCAGTGAAGAATTATCGCGCTGGATCTATGAAAAATTGGCAAAAGCTGGTTTCCCCGGGCTTCATGCCGTCGAAATCCGCGAAACCTGTACCTCTGGATGCACCTATTACCCCTAATCGGCAAGGTATCATTAGCTAGGATGGATTGCAAACCTATCCCACGAATCAGATGAAGGAGTTAGGAGAAACCTAATATGCTATCTACTGCCAAGAAACTTTATGAAACAGACTTTAATCTTTGGGTAGAAGAAACTGCTAAATTACTTAAAGAAGGTAAGTGGGAGTACCTCGATTTAGAAAATCTGATCGAGGAAATTGAGGCAATGGGTAGGAGTGATAAAAAGGCTTTGAAAAGTAATTTAGAAAAGCTATTGCTTCACCTCCTTAAATGGAAGTATCAACCCTCTAAACGTTCTCATAATTGGCAGTATTCTATCACCGAACAATGTTTGAGATTGTTAGAATTTTTTGAAGATAGTCCCAGTCTCAAGGTATATTTTAAGGAAGTTTTTGATCAGTGTTATCAAAATGCTTGCCTACTTGCCGCTAGAGAAACAGGGTTAGATAAAAAAACTTTTCCTGATATCTGTCCTTTTGCCAAAATTGATATCCTCAATCCTGAATATCTACCGGATTAATACTAAGTAGGTGGGTATTAAAAAGTTTCAGATACCCCCGCCTATCGGCACCCCCCTTATTAAGGGGGGCAGGGGGGATCGAACCTAAAATTCATTTTTAATTTAATTATAACCAGCTACTTACATTTTTAGATGCGCTTACCCTGGATGGTACATTGTAGAATGTCCTATTATTCCGGGCTGCCTGAGTCAAGGTGAGACTCAAGAAGAAGCTCTACAAAATATCAAAGAGGCGATTGACTTATGTTGAGAAGTTAGAAAAGAAAAAGGTTTGCCTTTGACAATTATAAAACAGCAGGTTAGGCCTTGCTATTGCTCAACCCAACCCCTATTTTCCTATATGTAGGTAGGTGTTAAAAACCGTCATATACCCTCCTTATTAAGGTAAGATTAAGGGGGGATCAAGGGGGGATAAACCCCAAAGTTCTCAACTCAATTGTCCTGTTTTGACTTCTTTTCTTGAGATAGTTTGCGATTGATGGCTGAGGCAGCGCCGAGGAAGCCGAAGCCGAGCAAAGCGAATAGGCTGGAGGACTCAGGTACTTGTACGCCAGAGGAAAAACTGACGTTATCGATTACGTCAAAGCTATTTGGGTTATTCACGACGGCACGTTTGATCAGCACATCCGAGAATACGCCAAAGAATCCTAAACCGCCGCTCGGGATGGCTACATCCAATGAATCGATAAGGGCATTGCCTACTCCATAGAGGTCTACTGTCGCCAAAATGGTACTCCCGGACTGGCTTCCACCCCCAAAGTTCTGGAACACATCGAACGCAAGGGCATTGGTACCGACATCGAAGATCATGTTCCAGCCAGCGGATGTGGGCGTATTCACGCCGATGGCGTTAGTAGGATTTGCCGATTGACCTGGCGCGGCGAAATAGGCATCCGTGCCGCTGGTCAGGGCAAAAGTAATGCCAGCTGCCACCTGACCGGGAGAAACCACGCCTAGTATGTTGGACGAGCTATCAATGGGGGCAGGAAATAGCGTGCTGTTTCCTGCAGCATCGAAGTCCTCGAAATCTTCTAACGTCAATCCAGGATTGGCGGCATTGAAACTTGCCCGATCGCCATAATAAGTAGGTAGGGCAGTAGCTGCACTTCCTACCGCAAGACTGATAAGTATTACCCCCCCCCGATGGATTGTTTGATAAGTTTCGCTAATAACATAAGCACATACCTCTTAAAAAATGTGTTTCTGTCTGATTTATAATGTTCAATTCTGTAGATTTGAAGCCCTTGCCGTTAAATTTATCAAATCTTGAAAATACTCTAATAAATTTATCAAATCTTAAAAATACTCTAAGTTACTTATAAAAATAAAGGTATGTTAGCGACAGCTTAACACGCCCTACTTATACAACTTTGGCAGGAGGTCTAAGGCAAAGTCGTCCTAAAAGGATGGGGTTTTAAACCCAGGATTTGCGGTGATACAATAAAGTTAAGCAAAAATGCGATCGCAAGAGATAAAGCATGGTTCAAGCACCCATCGAACCCCAACTTTTCTATCCTGACTCCGACGGTAAACCTATGGCCGACAACACAGTTCAATATCGCTGGATTGTTCGCTTGGTTGCCAATCTCAAGTATTTATTTAAGGAGCAAACCGTCTTTGTCGCCGGGGATTTGCTCTGGTATCCCCAGCAGGTAATTGTACCACCTGCTCCCTGTCAAGCTCCCGATGCCATGGTAGTTTTCGGCCGTCCACCGGGTGAGCGGGGCAGCTATAAACAATGGGAAGAAGACAATATTGCTCCCCAGGTAGTGTTTGAAATCCTCTCCCCTAACAATAGTGCTAGGGAAATGCTCAAAAAGCAGTCTTTCTATCGGGAGTATGGGGTATTAGAGATGTTTTTCTATGACCCAGACTCCCATGATTTCTGGGGATTGGTGCGGGCCAATCAGCAAGAGGATTTTTTCCCAGTAACGGCCTTGAATTTTCCCTGGACTTCCCCAATCCTAGGGATTCGGTTCGAGATGTTTGAAGAGGGTTTAGAGGTCTTTTATCCCAATGGGGAACGATTTAAAGACCCTGAAACCCTCTTTGAGGAACGCAACCAAGCACAACAAGAACGCAACCAAGCACAACAAGAACGTGACCAAGCACAACAAGAGCGCAACCAAGCACAACAAGAACGTGACCTCGCTTTTGCCCGATTACGCGAATTGGGCATTGACCCGACACAGTTGTGACTATAATTAATCTTCAGCGGAGATACCGTCATCTTCCACCACCGCTTCGGTGATAGGAGAGGGGGGAATTTCCGTTAAGGGAGATAAATCGGCAGGGGGGGCCACCACGCGATCGAGTTTTAGGGTTAAATAACGAATAACCTCATCACTTAAACGCATGGCCCGTTCCATGGGGGCGACTTGTTTGCCGCTGGCCTGATAATTCATCTGCACATAGACACCATCATTGAGTTTTTTGATGGGATAGGCCAGACGTTTTTTACCCCACACCTTCACTTGAATGTCTGTGGCGCTGTGTTCGCTAATCAGAGTCCGATAACGTTCCACTTGTTGCTGAACGACTTCTTCCCCTAAATCGGGACGGAGAATGTAAAGAGTTTCGTAGTTATTGCTCATCTCAGAATCCTTATGGACTAGAAGGCTTCTTTGTCAAGACCGGAGGTTAATTGATTTTAATAACTCTCTAGCTTTTAATAAAGAAGCAAGGATATATGATCATACTACTATCCGAGAGTCGATCGCTAGTCATTCCCAGAAAAATATGGCGCAACGCTATGTACGAGTGAAACATCGTCAAGGACAAATCTTCTACGGACTGTTACAGCTAAACCGTAGCGTTGCCGTCTTTGATGTCCCTCCCTGGCAAGGAGGGCAACTAACCAAACTAGAATTAGAACCTGATAGCTACCAACTATTAGCCCCCTGTTTCCCGTCGAAAATTATTGCTGTAGGCAAAAATTACCGCGCCCACGCCGCCGAGATGGGAACACCTGTACCGGAAGAACCGCTTTTATTTCTCAAGCCACCGACGACAATTATCGCCGACGGTGAAACAATTTTTTATCCGCCCCAATCGGAAAGAGTGGATTATGAGGGAGAATTAGCCCTAATTATCGGAGAAACCGCCAAAAAATGCACCACAGCCCAGGCCAGAAGCAAAATCTGGGGTTATACCATTGCTAACGATGTCACCGCTAGGGATTTACAGAAAAAAGATAGCCAATGGACGCGGGCGAAAGGATTTGATAGTTTTTGTCCCCTCGGCCCTTGGATTGTCCGGGAATTGAGTATCGGGGCGCAATTAACCACTTTTCTCAATGATGGCAGCGACCCCAAACAAAGCAGTTATCTCAGTGATATGGTCTTTCCCCCCGATGTCTTGGTGGCTTATATCTCCCAAGTGATGACCCTGCTGCCAGGGGATGTGATTCTAACGGGAACTCCCGAAGGAATCGGACCGATGCAGGTGGGGGATAAGGTTCGGGTGGAAATAGAAGGCATCGGCGTTTTGGAAAATAGCGTTATGGCAGCAGAAATCGATTAGCGATAATTAACAATTCGGGCGAATACGGCGGGGTCTAGACTCGCCCCACCGACTAAAGCCCCGTTTATCTGCGATTGAGCCATAATTTCATCGATATTATCGGGTTTTACCGAACCACCGTACTGAATGGTTACTTCGGGATTGTCTAATTGTTGCCGAATCAAACCGATAACCCGATTGGCTTCCTCGCTTTCGCAGGTTTCCCCGGTGCCAATCGCCCAGATGGGTTCATAGGCGATAACGAGGTTTTTTGGGTCAACATTGACTAAACCCCCTTGAATTTGCTTGATAATTACCTTTTCCGTTTCTCCGGCATCTCTTTGGGCTTTACTTTCTCCCACACAGATAATCGGGGTTAAACCTTGTTTTTGGGCAGATATGACCCTCAAATTGACTGTTTCATCGGTTTCGCCGAAATATTGCCGGCGTTCACTGTGACCGATAACCACATAGTGAACCCCAATTTCGGTTAACATATCCGACGAGATTTCGCCCGTATAAGCCCCCGATTTTTCCCAGTGGACATTTTGCGCCCCTAAGCGAATACGACCACCGTGGAGGGTTTTAGAGAGGACAGCTAAAGCTGTGAAAGGCGCACAAAGAACTACTTCTCGGTCGTCGGGGGTTTCCTCTAGATGGGATTTAAAATCTTGCAAAAACTCCAAAGCTTCTCTTTGAGTTTTGTGCATTTTCCAGTTACCTGCAATAACAACTTTCGGCACAGCTTAATTAATTTAGTAGATTTGATAATTTATGGCACATTTTACTGTAAGCCTTTTTGTTACCCTAAGCAAGATCACCGATAATCGCTGTTTGTCTTGAACAGATTTCTTTAATACTTTTACCTCTAAGGACCTATGCCCTAGGCCCCTACCAACCACCCTAGGCGTGATGTGGGGATGCAAGGGCCTAGTTCCAAAATCTAAGGTGTATTAGGCTACGTTAACACACCCCAAATTTATCTATATTTAACCGATAACATCTTCCGATTTAATCAGATGCGCTTCTAGGAACCAAAGACGTTTATCGATGTCCCGAGAGATTTCCGTATAGAGATCTGCTGTGTCGGCATCCCCTTGATTGCCAGTGGTATCAATCGCAGAACGAAGATGGGCGGCGTATAAGGCATAACGTTCGGCTAAAGCAACGATATGTTCACTACCATCGACGATATTAGCTGGATATTCCGGCAGAATCGAGTTAGCGGCAGCGATGCGCGCTGTTCCCAAAGCGGTTCCACCTAAAGCGGTAATCCGTTCTGCTACCATGTCCCCATAGCCTTCTAATTCCGTGGCCATTTCGTCGAATAGGCTGTGCAATTGGTAGAAATTTAAACCTTTTACATTCCAGTGGGCCTGTTTAACCTGAGTTTTTAGGTCTAAACTAGCGGCAAGGGTTTGGCTTAAGATTTCAACCACAGCTTTGCGGATATCTAATGCTAAATCGATACGAGTGGCGTAGTATTGTCCCGTGGTTTTGGTTTTGACTGAAGTGGCTACCATAATCTTTCTCCTTGATCAGTTAACAAATACTCGATAATTTTTGTGGGTGCATAAGGGACTGATTTTGATCCTATTGGACGTTGATAATAAACTGAAAAACGGCCAATTAATTCGGAAAACAAGTAGCTGATAACTGATACTTCCAATGCGCTCAGTACAAGTAACGGCTCGAATCAGCGGCATCAGACAACCTTGAACTGAGCATCAGCAGCCTTCGTCCGTCTGCTGCACTCGAATTGTCAGACCTCTCTTATCGCTCATCTCATGCCAGAAACAAATTCTTGTACCGTAATTCCAGCAGTACGAATAAGACTACGAAGCGTACCCTTTGCCACTTCACGATGATCAGGAACAGAGAGTGTTACCTGTTCGCCCTCCTTAACCATGATAATATGGCTGGCACTTTGACGCGCAACTTGCCAGCCGAAGGTTTCAAATACTCGGACTACCTCACGTCCGCTGAGAACAGGAAGAGCAGAGGACATGATTATGCCATTACCTCTACTTGGTGAGTTTCAATCGTTAGGGGTAGCCCACGTTCTGCACGAACTTGAAGGCAGGCGATAATTGCATCTCTGATATTTTCAAGAGCTTCTGCTCTCGTTTTACCTTGGCTGACACAACCCGGAATGCTGGGGCATTCTACAACCCAAACTCCATCTTCGTCACGGTCAAGTGTTACAGTCAACTTCATAAGTACCTAAGCAAAATTAATTACACATATCTAACCACCTCTTGCCTCTTGCCTCTTGCCTCTTGCCTATCTTCACTAGGAAATTAATTTTGCACGACTACTTAAGTTTTCACCACAATCTCCCCGCTTATAGTTTACCTCGTGTTCTCACCTACCTATTAGTGGATGACAAGAACCTTCAGTAATCAAAGCTACATCAAGGAAGATACCGAATTGGGTTTTGCCCACCTTCAGCAAACTCAACCCAATTTACGGATGTTGCCCCTATGTACTGAACATGAGTTAATCGAATGTCGTATCGACCTTCCCTGTCTGCTGGCTCTGCACCAGCATGGTTCGCTATGTACAAATTATTCGCATTATTCTCATCATCACGATGATAAAGAATAATACGGTCAACTTCACGATTGGGATCGATCTTCCACTGACCCGTTGAACCAGTGTTGTCATCGTGGAGAACAAAGTGTTTTCCCTCTGTAAAGATAACGACTACCTTTTCATTTGGCTTTATGAAGTCACGGGCTTTCACAAAATCAGCAATTCTCATACTTGTGAGGCACAAAGTTTCTGGTTTTAGTTAGGGAACAGGCAACAGATGGTGTACTTTATAAGACTGAGAAACGCTATAAATGATTAACGAAATACATCAGACTACAATCACACCCAACAAAAAAGCTCTAACTTGCCCGGGCAAAACCTCTCACAGATATCTCTCCAGTTGCAATGGAAAGATAACTTGAGGTCTAACTGATTGATTATGCTCCCAAATAAGCCGCTAATTCTTCCGAACCGCCAATTAATTGGCCGTCAATGAAGACTTGTGGGGTGGTGGTATTGCCACTCATTGCCCGCAGAGAACGACTGGTGGCATCGCGTCCGAGGATAATTTCTTCGTATTGTAGGCCTTTTTCTTCTAACATTTTCTTGGCCCGGAGGCAGTAGGGACAGCCCACTTTCGAGAAAAGAGAGACTAAAGGCGGTTTTTTGGCTTCTGGGTTGATGTAGTTTAACATCGTTTCCGCATCGGAGACTTTGAAAGGATCTCCCGGTTCTTCCGGTTCGATGAACATTTTCTCGATAACACCATCTTTGACTAGCATCGAATAGCGCCAAGAACGTTTACCGAAACCTAAGTCAGCTTTATCGACTAACATCCCCATTCCTGCGCTAAATTCGCCGTTACCGTCGGGAATCAAGACGACATTATCACATTCTTGATCTTTTGCCCACTCGTTCATGACAAAGGTATCATTCACCGACAAGCAAACAATAGTATCTACGCCATTTTCCCGAAAAACTGGGGCTAATTCGTTATATCCGGGTAAATGAGAGGTGGAACAGGTGGGAGTGAATGCCCCGGGTAAGGCAAAAAGAACAACGGTTTTTCCTTTGAATAATTCCTCGCTGGTGATGTTCACCCATTGATTATTTTGACGTATGGGAAAGGTGACATCGGGAACTCTCTGTCCTTCTCGGTTTGGTAGCATAATCGTCAACTCCTAAGGGCTAAGTCGTACTCATTTCGAGTTTGTATGATTTAAGTGTACTCATAACGACTATGAGTTGTCAATAAGTATTTATACTTAAATCAGGAGACAGGAGACAGGAGACAGGAGACAGGAGACAGGAGAATGGGAAATAGACAAAAGGCAGTAATATTGATTAGTTAATTTCCCCAACTCTCACACCCCACACCCCACACCCCACACCCTACACCCAACCCCTTTTTTTACTGAAAAATGATGTTTTCCTTACTGAAAAAAAGCTATAAATGGCTAGGACTAGCGATAATAACGGTGATTTTGGCGATTACACCCGCCGCCATTGCCCAATCAACCACTAGCACCATACCTCTGGCCAAAATTAACTGGTTACAGGCGATTTTTTTGGGATTTGTGCAGGGAGTGACGGAATTTTTGCCGATTAGCAGTACCGCCCATTTAAAAGCGATTCCCGTCTTTTTGGGTTGGGGAGATCCTGGTGTCACCTATACGGCAGTGATTCAATTGGGCAGTATTGCGGCGGTATTGTCCTATTTTTGGCAGGATTTAAGGCAAATATCCACGGGAATGGTGAAAGCGGTGGCTAGTTCCGATTATCGTTCCCAGGATTTTCGTTTAGCCGTGGGGATTATCCTAGGCACAATTCCGATCGTTTTCTTCGGTTTGTTAATGAAACTTTTCATTCCCGATTTAGATAATTCCCCCCTGAGAAGCATGACAGCGATCGCCTGTGCCTCCATAGTCATGGCTTTACTCTTAGGTACGGCCGAAAAAATCGGGAAACATAAACGCAGTTTTGAGACTTTGCGACAAAAAGACGGGGTTTTAATGGGATTAGCCCAAGCTTTAGCCCTAATACCGGGGGTATCTCGTTCTGGGTCCACCTTAACTGCCGGGTTATTCATGGGTTTAGAAAGGGCAGTAGCGGCGCGATTTTCCTTTCTTTTGGGGATTCCGGCGATAACTTTAGCCGGTTTAGTGGAATTTAAAGGCGTTCTCGACCAGATTAACACCAGTGAATTAATTCCCCTCGCTATTGGGGTAATTTCCTCGGGGATATTTTCCTATCTTTCGATCGCTTGGTTATTAGATTATCTCAAAAAACAGAGTACCTGGGTTTTTGTCTGGTATCGTCTCTTTTTCGGGGTTACTATCCTGATTGGTGTGGCCTGGGGGCGTTTTTCCTGACCTTTTGGCATTCTAATTAGGGTTTGCGGCAAAAAGTTTGTTGGTGGGGTTAGGAGTCAGGAGTCAGGAGTCAGGAGTCAGGAGTCAGGAGGGGTAGTCAGAATAACAGAATGACCTCGCGCACTGGGAAGCAGAACCCTTTGTAATCACCTCCGGAAAGTGCAAGGGTTTTGAGTCTCTCGGATCGATTTCTCAACCTTTATTTCTTGCACTTTTTTGGCTAAAAAAGTCCCAAAACCGCTTTCTAGTAAGGCTTCCAGTAATTTTCAGCAAACCCTAATTAATTTCTAAAAAATCTTGCAATTTTTGTAGATAAGTAGGGGCATCTTCTAACATGGGAAAGTGAGCAGTATTAGCCATCTCCACATACTGGATATTATTATTCAAATCCGCCGCCATTTTGCCCATTTTGGCGGGGATAATAATGTCTTTTTCTCCCGATACTAAAAGAGTTGGTATCTTAATCTCGGCAAATTTACCCGGCATAATTTCCACTGCTTTTTTACTCACAGATGTATAAATTGTGCCTAGGGCGGCCTCGTAATCTGCCGCTAAAAAATCCTCTAAAAAAGCAATTCTTTCTGATTTTGGGATCGCTCGATGCAAGAATCTCGCCATAAATAATCGATCGGCAAAAGGTACTTTTAAAAACCAATCATAACGAAACTGTACCACATACTTACCGAATTTATGGAAGGCAGCAAAAGCCGCTTTATTATACTCAAAAATGCCATTACAGGTTAAAACTGCTTTGACCACTCTTTCGGGGTACATAGTAATAAAAAAAGTCGCCACCGATGCCCCCATAGAGTGACTATTGAGATAGATTTTTTCCATTTCCAAACTATCTAAAAACAAGGCCAAATCAAGGGCATATTCTTCTAAATCGTAGGAAAGATCGGGGGATTTTTCCGGCAATTTAGACCGACCAAAACCCCGCATATCGTACAATAAACAATCAAAGCGATCGCAAATTGCCGCAGCCGTCGATCGCCAATAGCGTCCCGATCCTCCCCAACCATGAATAAACACCATCACCGGCTTTTTCTGGGCAGATTCCGACTCCCGAATCCACTCGTAATAGTGGGGAACACCGCGGACAGTGACTGTTTTATCGATTATTTGAGTTTTCATGATAGATGTCATCTTCCAGATTATCCCAAATCTTAGCCAGTGCAGTTTCGCTGACTTTTTGCCAGAAATCCGAGTTTGTCTCCTCCGGGATGAGGGTGACTAAAACCCTAGTACCCTCTGGAATCGGCACGGATTCGAGGAGTTCGATCCGGCCTTCTTTGACGATCGCAGGAACGGTGTTCAGCATGGTTAACCTCGATTTTTCCCCTTAAGCGGATTCTTGACTGGGTAGAGAGGAAGGATGAACCAATAGCTCTGCCGTGGAACGTTTTTCCACCATTTCGCGGGTGATTAAACAGCGTTTCACGTCCTTGCGCGAGGGCAATTCGTACATGACATCGAGCATTAATTCCTCGACAATACCCCGTAGGGCCCGGGCCCCGGTTTTGCGACGATAGGCCTCTTGGGCGATCGCTAGGACGGCATCAGATTTAAACTCTAACTGTACATTGTCCATCTTCAACAGTTTTTGATACTGTTTCACCAAAGCGTTGCGGGGTTGCGTCAGGATAGCGATTAAAGCTTCCTCATCCAGGGGTGACAGTGCCGCTAGGACGGGAATCCGACCGACAAACTCTGGAATCATGCCAAATTTGACTAAATCATCGGGAGTCATTTGTTTTAATAACCCTGCCGCTACCTTATCCTTACTAGCTTGGCCATCTCCCGGTTGAATAAAGCCCATGGATTTTTTACCGAGACGCTGATCGATCACCTTATCTAAACCAACAAACGCCCCACCGCAGATAAACAGGATATTGCTGGTGTCAATCTGAATACAATCCTGATAGGGGTGTTTGCGGCCGCCTTGGGGGGGAACATTGGCGATCGTTCCCTCTAACATTTTCAGTAAAGCTTGCTGTACCCCTTCTCCGGACACATCCCGGGTAATCGAGGTATTTTCGCTCTTGCGGGCAATTTTATCGATTTCATCGATGTAGATAATGCCCCGCTGCGCTTCTTCCACGTCTAAATCTGCCACTTGTAACAGACGCAAGAGAATATTTTCCACATCTTCCCCCACATAACCGGCCTCGGTTAAAGTGGTGGCATCGGCGACAGCAAAAGGTACATCGAGGATTTTAGCAAGAGTTTGAGCTAAAAGGGTTTTTCCCGATCCTGTGGGACCAATTAACAGAATATTGGATTTTTGCAGTTCGATGCTATCTTCCGGATTGCCGCCACTGGCTTTTTGGGTTTGGATATCTTTGAGGCGTTTGTAATGGTTATAAACGGCCACAGAAAGCACTTTTTTCGCCTCATTTTGACCAATAACGTAGTCATCGAGGTATTTTTTAATCTCTCTTGGTTTGGGAATTTGTTCCCACGTGGTTTTATTTTGGCCCGATCGCCGTTTGTTGGGGCGTTCCTCCACTGGGGCGACCGGACTGGGCGGTTCCATCAATTCCTCATCGAGAATTTCGTTACACAGTTCCACACACTCGTCACAAATATAGACCCCCGGCCCGGCGATTAATTTTCGCACTTGTTCCTGGGATTTGCCGCAAAATGAACACTTGAGGTGGGAGTCGTATTTAGACATAGTTTATTATTTACAGGGAAGTAACGGGAACGGTAGGATCGGGCAGTTCGGGACGGGAAATCACCAGATCGATTAACCCATATTCTTTGGCTTCGACGGCCGACATGAAAAAGTCCCGTTCGGTGTCGTTGGCGATGCGATCGTAGGGTTGACCGGTGTGGTGAGCCAGCATGGTATTGAGTCTCTGTTTAATATAGAGGATCTCTTTGGCTTGGATGGCGATATCACTAGCTTGACCTTGGGCGCCGCCGAGGGGTTGGTGAATCATGATCCGGCTACTGGGTAGGGACATCCGTTTACCTGCCGCGCCACCACAAAGCAGGAATGCTCCCATACTAGCGGCTAAACCGAAACAAATTGTCGCCACGTCGGGGCGAATTTGTTGCATGGTGTCGTAGATAGCTAGTCCGGCATAAACGGAACCACCGGGGGAGTTGATATAAAGTTGGATATCTTTTTCGGGATCTTCTGCCTCCAAGTAGAGGAGTTGGGCGACGATCGAATCAGCGACCTGATCATCGACGGGAGTTCCCAGAAAGACAATTCTCTCGCGCAGGAGTCGAGAATAGATATCAAAAGCCCGTTCACCCATGCCAGACTGTTCGATTACCACGGGTAAAACGTTAGCTAGGGAGTTTCTCCCCGTGTTGGCGTAGATAGCAGGGCGACAATTACTGGTAATTGGGTAGTCAGGTGATCTCGATTCGAGCATAATTTTTTCGGTTCCGCTATCACAATCTTAGGGTTTTTGCTTGGCTGTGGAGCTTTTACTGGCAAATGTTAAGCATCTTTAGCACTTCTGTCCATCTATTATGCCCTAAGTTTTCCTTTGTTGGCAGGAATCAGTGATCAGTTATCAGTGATCAGTTATCAGTGATCAGCTTGTGAAGGCAAAAGGCAAAAGGCAAAAGGCAAAAGGCAAAAGGCAAAAGAAAGAATCTGGCAATTGTCTTACCTAAAAATAAGCTTAGAAACTAAGTAGATCAAAGCTTTTAGCTTAATAAATTAGGTTTTAGATTCGGTCGAGTTGTCAGTGCTCACTGATCAGTTATCAGGGAATGGGGGAATGGGGGAATTCAACTAATACCCCAAAACCCTAAGACCCTAAAACCCCAACACCCCAACATGACCGCTAACTCCTTACGGTTATTCTTCCTCGGCTGCCAACACTTCCACTTCGGCGGCTGCTAAGGTTTCTTCTGTTTCCTCCTCCTCGCTTGTTTCTTCCTCTAGGGAACCTTTGGGGACGAGGGTGATAGTAGCCTTTTCCTTCAGCCATGCCAGGGTGTTTTCCGCCAGGATTTCTTCGGTGATCACCTGTTCCAGACGCTGCCTATCTATGTCGCGATCGGACAATTGGGCCATGATATTAGCGATTTTTTCCGTTACCGCTTCGGGACTGACTTCAATGCCTGCGACTTTAGCCAATTCCTGCACCACGAGAGTCTGTTTCAGACTTTCGATCGCATCGGGACGGGCGTTTTCCCGCATTTTGGGAATATTATCTTTTGTAAACAACTGGTTGACATCTAGCCCCATTTGTTGGAACTGCATGAAGCTTTGGGTCAAAATTTGCGTCACTTCCTTTTCGATCAGCGTCTCCGGTAAATCTAAAGTCGCACCCTTGACCAATTCCTTGGTTAAAGCCTCATAAATGCTGTCTTTGGTTTCCTTCTCCGCTTCTTCTCGGAAACGTTTCTCTAAACTTGCTCTTAATTCGGCGATTGTTTCCTGATCGCTGACTTCTTGGGCAAAATCGTCGTCAAGCTCTGGTAATTCCTTCGCTTTTAACTCTTTCATCGTAATTGTAAAGATTACCGCTTTTGCTGCCACATCTTCTTTGGGATAATCTTCCGGGAAAGTCAAAGTCATCTCTTTGACTTCTTCCGGTTTCATGCCGATAATTCCTTCTACCATCCCCTCGATAAAGCGTCCTGGTTCCATATCCACCCGCAGATCTTCGCCGTCAATATCCGGGATATCCTCGCCAGTTTCGGCGGATTTTCCTCGATAATCAACGATCGCCACATCTCCCAGCTGCGCCCCGCGATCTTCCACGGGAACCAATGTCGCTAACTGTTCTTGACGCTCTTTAAACCAATTTTCCACGGATTCGGGATCATAAACGGTTTCTTCGGCAGTAACGCTCAGATTTTCGTAATCTCCGAGAACAATTGTCGGGGCCACATCCACGGAAACTGAAAAAGTCAAAGCTTTACCCGGTTCATAGGCAGCGATCAAATCCTCAAACTGAGACAATAGCTGCGGAGTACCCAGGGACTCGATTCCCTCCTGTTTTAGAGCAGATTCGAGACAATTTTCAAGTAATTCCTCAATTACTGCCGCTTTTACCGCTTTAGTTCCCAATCTTTGCAGAAGAATCTGACGGGGAACCTTACCAGGGCGAAAACCGGGTATATTGGCCGACTTCGCTAAATTCTTGACCACTTGCTCGTGGGTGTTTTTCGTGGTTTCGGCGGGAATTTCAATTTCTAAACCTATCTGACTGGCAGGAAGCTTTTCCTGAATAACTTTCATTGATTTTTCTAGCTCTTACGACAAGGAACGTTTATAATAGGGTGAGCGGTGTTTACGCCTGCGGTGGATCCGTCCCGCTCATGATATTCTAGGGGAATAGCTGCAGTTGTTCCCCAAGCTCTCACAATCTTTTTATTTTAGCGGTCAATGGGGTATATTTAATTTATTCCGTCCTTGGGGCAGTTAAGCCCAATCAGAAAATTTTGCTGATCAAAAGCCGATCAATCCAAGTTTTAGAATAACTCGGTGGACAAAAAAGATTTTTTACTTTAACGATTTCTTCGGATCATTATCATCACCCAACTCGTCAGGAGGTTACACAATTTGAGTCAAAAAGTACGGGTCGCTATTTTAGGGGCCACCGGGGCCGTGGGAACGGAATTACTAGAGTTATTAGCTAGTCGTCAATTTCCTCTCGCTAGTCTAAAATTACTCGCTTCCGAGCGTTCTGCTGGAAAAACCCTCGATTTTCAGGGCGAAAGTCTCCTAATCGAAGCGGTAAACGAGCGCTCTTTTCAGGACGTGGATATCGTTCTTGCTTCTGCGGGGGGGTCCACCTCGAAAGCTTGGGCGAAAACTATTGTCGAGTCGGGTGCGACGATTATCGATAACTCCAGCGCTTTTCGCATGAATCCCGAAGTGCCTTTAGTTGTCCCGGAAATCAATCCCGACAGTGTGGACAATCACCGGGGCATTATCGCTAATCCCAACTGTACGACAATTCTTTTAGGAGTGGCGATCTGGCCTCTCCACCAAGTACAGGCGATCAAGCGAGTAGTAGTTTCTACTTATCAGTCCGCCAGTGGTGCTGGAGCGCGAGCGATGGAGGAGGTAAAACAGCAAGCACAAGCAATTCTTGATAATCGGCAACCTCCGACCAATTCCTTTCCCTATCCCCTCGCTTTTAATCTTTTTCCCCACAATACGCCGATTAATGGTCAAGGGTACTGCGAGGAAGAAATGAAAATGGTCAACGAAACCCGCAAGATTTTTGCTTGTCCGGGGCTGCGGGTTAGTGCCACCTGTGTAAGGGTTCCCGTCCTGCGGGCCCATTCGGAATCGGTTAACCTAGAATTTAGTCGGCCTTTTTCTGTGGTGAAGGCTAGAGAAATTCTTCAGTACGCTCCGGGGGTAAAATTAGTGGAAGATTGGGACGCTAATTATTTTCCCATGCCAATTGATGCTACCGGTCGCGATGAAGTATTAGTGGGACGCATTCGTCAAGATATCTCCCATCCTAACGGTCTAGAATTGTGGCTATGCGGCGATCAAATTCGCAAGGGTGCGGCTTTAAATGCCGTGCAAATTGCGGAACTTTTAGTCAAGAAAAATCTCGTCGGTTCAAGATTAGCAACAGTTTGATAATTAAGCGATCAGCCATCAGCTAAATCAAGGCGATAATAATTAGAAAAATAGCTAATTAACCGGATAAGTAAAGTCTGAAAGCTGATTGCTGATTGCTCAAAAACTGATAATAAAGGCCGAATCTAAAACCTAATTTGTGAAGCTAAAAGCTTCAATGTACTTAGTTGATAACCTTCTTTTTGGGTAGGAAAATTGCCAGATTCTTTCTTTTGCCTCTTGCCTGTTGCCTCTTGCCTTCAGAAGCTGATAACTGATAACTGATAACTGATAACTGATCAATGAGTGAAACAACATATTTTGGACGAGTAATTACGGCGATGGTGACTCCCTTCACCGTCGAAGGTCAAGTTAATTATGCCCTGGTGGAAAAATTGGCCGATTATCTAGTTACTCACGGTAGCGATGGTATAGTGGTCTGTGGGACGACGGGAGAATCACCCACCCTAAGTTGGCAGGAAGAATACGAACTATTTAGTATTGTCAAAAAAGCGGTTAATGGTCGGGGAAAAGTGATCGCGGGGACGGGTTCTAATTCCACTTCCGAAGCGATCGAAGCTACCCAACAGGCTGCTAAACTGGGTTTAGATGGTTCTTTGCAAGTGGTCCCCTACTACAATAAACCACCCCAAGAGGGTTTATACGAGCATTTTCGCACCATTGCCAAAGCTTGTCCCGACCTGCCGGTGATGCTTTATAATATCCCCGGTCGTACGGGTCAAAATATGACCCCGGAAACGATTATTAAACTGGCAGCAGTTGATAATATTGTGGCGGTAAAAGAAGCTAGTGGTAATTTAGAACAAACCTGCAAGATTTACTGTCATACCCCTGAAAATTTCGCTATTTATTCCGGTGATGATTTTCTCACCTTACCCCTGATGACCTGTGGTGCGGTGGGGGTGGTCAGTGTTGCTAGTCATCTAGTGGGAGAAGAAATACGAGGAATGATTCAAGCTTTCTTAACCGGAGATGCGGCCAAAGCGACCGAGATTAACTTGAAATTATTTCCGTTGTTTAAAGGTTTATTCTGTGCCACTAATCCAATTCCAATTAAAGCGGCCTTAAATCTAGTCGGTTGGGAAGTGGGGGGTCTAAGACTTCCTTTATGTTCCTTAAGTCCAGAGTTAGAAGAAGGATTAGCAAAAATTATGCAAGAATTGGCTTTAATCTAGAAAAACACTAGAAATTCTTGCCCACTAAACTGGGATTTTTCGAGAAAGTAGGTTATAATATTAATAGCTTAACTAGAAGAAAAGAAATATAGTTTAGAACTGCTAGAAAGTATTGATACTAAGTGAATTTAGCTAGGTGTTATTTCCCTAGTTCGACTTATTCTAACTATTCATTTTTTGAGATTTCCCGTCCAAAAAACCCACCTGAAAAATCACCATAACTTACCATCAAAGGATACCTAATGAATCAAGATAAAACCCAAGCAAAACTAAAGATCATTCCCCTAGGAGGACTACACGAAATCGGCAAAAACACCTGTGTTTTTGAGTACGATGATGAGATTATTCTCCTGGATGCCGGTTTAGCTTTTCCCTCCGACGATATGCACGGGGTGAATGTAGTGCTTCCCGATATGACTTATCTAAGGGAAAATCGCCATAAAATTAAGGGTATGATCGTCACCCACGGTCACGAAGATCATATCGGTGGCATTCCCTACCATCTCAAACAATTTGATGTGCCAATTATCTACGGTCCGCGTCTAGCGATGGCTTTATTGCGGGATAAATTGGAAGAAGCAGGATTAGCAAATCGTACCAAATTAGAAACCGTAGTTCCTCGGCAAATGGTGCGTTTAGGTAAATCTTTCATGGTGGAATATATCCGCAATACCCACTCGATCGCCGATAGTTTTTGTGTAGCAATTCACACTCCTTTAGGGGTAGTTATTCACACGGGAGATTTTAAAATTGACCATACTCCCGTGGATGGCGAATTTTTTGATCTACAAAAAATTGCCGAACATGGCGAGAAAGGGGTGCTATGTTTATTGAGTGATTCCACTAACGCGGAAGTACCCGGTTATACTCCCTCGGAAGCTTCCGTTTATCCCGGGTTAGAGCGGGTTTTTAACCAAGCAACGGGACGGATTATGATCACTACCTTTGCCTCCTCAGTGCATCGGATTAATCTGGTGTTGAAATTGGCCCAGAAATTTAACCGGAAAGTGGTGGTAGTGGGTCGATCGATGTTAAATGTCATCGCTCATGCGCGCAATTTGGGGTATATAAAATGTCCCGACGATCTATTTGAACCCTTAAAAGCGACCCGCAATTTAGCCGATGAAAAAATCGTCATTTTAACCACAGGCTCCCAGGGAGAAACTTTAGCGGCCATGACGCGGATTTCTAAGGGTGAACATCCTCATATTCGCGTGCGTCAGGGGGATACGATTGTCTTTTCCGCTAATCCGATTCCGGGTAATACCATCGCTGTGGTCAATACGATTGATCGCCTGATGATGCAGGGTGCTAACGTAGTTTACGGACGCGATAAGGGAATTCACGTTTCTGGCCATGGTTCCCAAGAAGACCATAAATTGATGCTATCTTTGACCCGGCCGAAGTTTTTTGTGCCAGTGCATGGAGAACACCGAATGCTGGTCAAACACGCTCAGATGGCCCAAAGTATGGGTATTCCCGCCGAAAATATGGTAATTGTCAAAAATGGTGACACGATCGAGTTAACTGGCGATCGCATTGGCCTCGGCGCACCAGTGCCTTCGGGAATCGAGTTAGTTGATCAAGCGGGTGTGGTCCACGAACACATTATGCAGGAAAGACAACAGTTAGCCGAAGATGGTGTGATTACGATCGCCGCCTTCGTTAACGCTGAGGGGCAATTAAGCGCACCTCCAGAGATTAATTTGCGCGGTGTGGTGACAAAAGTGGAAATCTCGCTGCTGAATCAGTTAATTATTCGGGCGATCGAACGCTGTTTAAGCGATCGCAGTGGTGAATTTAAAACCGCCACGGGGGACCAAGATTGGGCCGGTTTACGGGCCGAAATCGAGACGACTTTGCAACGTTTAATCAAACGGGAGTTAAAGAGTCAACCTCTAGTGATTTTCCTCCTGCAAGCGGCGGCAACAGAACCAGCGAACAATCGTACTTATCGCCGCCGTCGTCCCGCAGCTACCATGGCCTCCTAATATCAGTGAGCAGTGAGCAGTAATCAGTAATCAGTAATCAGTGATCAGTAAACAGTGAAAAGATGGCAAGAAACTGCTATTTAATACTGGTCACTTAACACATAAGTAGTCGTGCAAAATTAATTTCCTAGTGAAGATAGGCAAGAGGCAAGGGGCAAGAGGCAAGAGGTGGTTAGATATGTGTAATTAATTTTGCTTAGGTACTTACTGCTCACTTAAAACTCAAATCTGATAACTGTTAACTTACCCACTGATAACTGATAACTGATAACTGTTAACTTACCCACTGATAACTGATAACTGATAACTGATAACTGATAACTGACCATGTTCCATGCTGCCGATTTGCGATCGCTGCTGACCGCCGTTGCCAGGGGAGAAATTAACCCGGAGACAGCCTTAGATAAACTTAAACATCTGGCCTTTGAACCGGTGGAAGACTTCGCTAAGATTGACCATCATCGTCAATTAAGAACGGGATTTCCGGAGGTTATCTGGGGGCCGGGTAAAACCACCGCTCAAATCGCCCAAATTATCCATGTTTTGCGTCAAAATAGTCCCGTGGTTATGGCCACTCGCATTGAAGCAGAGATAGCGGCCCAGCTACAGGAACAGGTAACGGACTTAGTTTATTATCCCTTGGCTCGCATCTGTGCCATTGCCGCAGCCGCTCCAGAAAATCCCCCAAAAGGGATAATTTCCATCCTAACGGCGGGAACTGCCGATATTCCCGTAGCGGAGGAGGCGGCGGTTACTGCTCAATTATGCGGTTTTTCCGTGCAGCGTCTCTGGGATGTGGGAGTAGCGGGAATTCATCGCCTCTTGAATCATCGCCATCTACTGGATGCCGCCGATGTGTTAATTGTTGTTGCGGGAATGGAAGGAGCCTTACCAAGTGTGGTAGCGGGATTAGTCGATCGCCCAGTGATCGCCGTTCCCACCAGTATCGGTTACGGAACCAGTTTCGGCGGTATTGCTCCTTTGTTAACTATGCTCAATTCCTGCGCGGTCGGCATCGGTGTGGTTAATATAGATAATGGTTTTGGGGCTGCCATGTTAGCCGGCCAAATTTTACGCACGGCGGCGAGACTAGCCTAGATTTTCCCTCATCTCAGGCTGAAGATCCTATACAGTTGGTATAGGGATAAACTACTTTGAAAAAGAAGCCGATATGCACCTAAGTGAAATTACTCATCCCAACCAGTTACATGGTTTGTCACTCCGTCAATTAGAAGATATTGCCCGTCAGATTCGCGAAAAACACCTCCAGACGATCGCCGCTACTGGTGGACATTTAGGACCGGGGTTAGGAGTTGTAGAACTAACGATCGCGCTTTACCAAACCCTCGATCTCGATCGAGATAAAGTCCTTTGGGACGTGGGACACCAAGCTTATCCGCACAAACTCCTCACCGGTCGCTATAACGATTTTCACACCCTGCGCCAAAAAAACGGCGTTGCGGGCTATCTAAAACGTTGCGAGAGCAAATTTGACCATTTTGGGGCTGGACACGCCTCCACGAGCATTTCTGCGGGGTTAGGAATGGCTTTAGCCCGGGATGCCAAGGGGGAAGATTTCAAGGTGGTATCGATCATCGGGGATGGTGCTTTAACCGGGGGTATGGCCCTAGAAGCGATTAACCATGCTGGACATTTACCGAACACCAACATCATGGTTATCCTCAACGATAACGAAATGTCCATTTCCCCCAACGTCGGGGCAATTTCCCGCTATCTCAATAAAGTTCGTCTGAGCGAACCCGTCCAGTTTATCGCCGATAATCTCGAAGAACAATTTAAAAATCTACCCTTCTTCGGTGACTCCCTCACTCCGGAAATGGAACGAGTCAAAGAAGGGATGAAACGGTTAGCAGTTCCCAAAGTTGGCGCAGTCATCGAGGAATTGGGCTTTAAATATTTTGGCCCGATTGATGGTCATAATATTCCCGAATTAATCGCCACTTTTAAACAGGCCCATAAGGTCCACGGACCGGTTTTCGTCCACGTTGCCACCGTTAAAGGCAAAGGCTACGAATGGGCCGAAAAAGATCAAGTGGGTTATCATGCCCAAAATCCCTTTAATTTAGCCACGGGTAAACCGATTCCCTCCAGTAAACCGAAACCTCCCGCTTATTCCAAAGTTTTCGGGCATACTCTCACTAAATTGGCGGAAAATGACCCGCGCATTATCGGTATCACCGCCGCCATGGCCACGGGGACGGGATTAGATAAATTTCAAGCAAAACTGCCGAAACAGTACATCGATGTGGGAATTGCCGAACAACACGCGGTTACTCTCGCTGGTGGTCTTGCTTGCGAAGGAATGCGCCCGGTTGTCACTATTTACTCTACTTTCCTGCAGCGGGCTTTTGATCAGATTATTCATGATATCTGCATTCAAAATCTACCGGTTTTCTTCTGCATGGACCGGGCCGGTATTGTCGGGGCCGATGGACCGACCCACCAAGGGATGTACGATATCGCCTACCTGCGTTGTATCCCCAATATGACCATTATGGCCCCGAAAGATGAGGCGGAACTGCAAAGAATGGTCGTGACCGGGATTAATCATACCAGCGGCCCCATTGCCATGCGTTACCCCCGGGGCAACGGTTTAGGGGTTCCCCTGATGGAAGAAGGTTGGGAAGCTTTACCCATCGGTAAGGGCGAAATTCTCCGCAGTGGCGATGATATTCTCCTGTTAGGATACGGCACTATGGTCAACACTTCCCTACAGGTGGCCGAAATCCTCAGCGAACACGGCATCGAAGCCACAGTGGTTAATGCCCGTTTTGTCAAGCCCCTTGATACAGAACTTATCTTTCCCCTTGCCCAACGTCTTGGTAAAGTGGTGACTTTAGAAGAAGGTTGTTTGATGGGTGGTTTTGGTTCTGCGGTTTTGGAAGCTTTACAGGATGCTAATATTCTAGTTCCTGTCAAGCGTTTCGGGGTTCCCGATAAATTAGTGGACCACGCAACACCAGAGGAATCCTTCGCTGATTTGGGTTTAACCAGTCCCCAGATTGCCCAACAGGTTTTAGCGGCATTTTTTAGCCAAAAACAAACCGCTAACGTCGGTTAAAATCTCAAGATTAGCTTGTCCAGTTTTCCCGAAAAATCAGGGAAGACTGTTTTTTTTTGCTCTAGATAATATCATCTTCAGCGCTCATTTTTGATAGACAAAAGTTATTGCTGTCACCCCCAACACAAGTTTACTGTCCCACTCGCCAAATTTTGATAGTTTTGTCATTACTACCACTAGCTAAATAGCGGCCATCGGGACTATATACTACTGACGTAACCCCACTAGAATGACCAGTAAGGGTACGCAATTCTTTTCCCGTTGCCACCTCCCAAATTTTGATAGTTTTGTCACTACTACCACTAGCTAAATAGCGGCCATCGGGACTATATGCTACTGACCAAACCTCGCTAGAATGACCAGTAAGAGTACGCAATTGTTTTCCCGTTGCTACCTCCCAAATTTTGATAGTATTGTCCCAACTCCCACTGGCTAAATAGCGGCCATAGGGACTATATACTACTGACCAAACCCAGCCAGAATAACCAGCAAGAGTACGCAATTCTGTTCCCGTTACTACCTCCCAAACTTTGATAGTTTTGTCCCAACTACCACTAGCTAAATAGCGGCCATCGGGACTATATACTACTGACCTAACCCTGTCAGAATGACCAGTAAGGGTACGCAATTCTTTTCCCTTTGCTACCTCCCAAATTTTGATAGTTTTGTCAGCACTCCCACTAGCTAAATAGCGGCCATCGGGACTATATACCACTGACAAAACCCCACTAGAATGACCAGTAAGGGTACGCAGTTCTTTTCCGGTTGCTACTTCCCAAATTTTGATAGTTTTGTCATCACTACCACTAGCTAAATAGCGGCCATCGGGACTATATGCTACTGACTTAACCCAGTCAGAATGACCAGTAAGGGTTTTATAAAGAGATGGATTATCTACTAAACCAGAAATCAAAAATTGAGGAGTTACAGGAAATCTTTTATATTTTAAATAACCGTAACCTTGAGTTATTCCTATTCCTAATAACAAAACGCCACTGAGCGCTATTAATCCATTTCTCAGATTATTATTTTTAACCGGTTGTGCTGGTGTTTTTTTGGGTACAGCTACGGGTGAAACCGGCGGAGAAGGATTAATCTTAGGAATAACCTGTGGTTGTTTTTGAGTTACAACAGGCTGCGGATTTGGTGCTGGTGGAGATGGTATAGTAGGAGTTATAGGAGGTAACTTTAATTGCCGTTCAATCTCATCCAAACGTTGTAAAATAACCCTAGTATTAGCTGGCCTATTCTTGGGTAATCTTCCCATTAACTCATCAATAAAATCCAACAATAACGGGTGAATATTTTCCGTTTCTTCTCGCCAAGGTAAAACATCATTAATCGGATCATACATTTCTAAAGGATGTTTTCCGGTTAATAAATGCACAAAAGTTCGTCCTAAAGCATGAAAATCTGATTGAATCACTGCTTGGCCATGTTGTTGTTCATTGGGGGTATATCCGGCTGAGGTAATACCTGTTACCTGTTGACCTTTTACCTTTTGATGATAGGTTTGGGTTTCTTCCCTTGCTGTGCCAAAATCAATTAACACCAACTCGCCACTATTTCGCAGCATGATATTAGGGGGTTTAATATCTCGATGCAGCCAATTCTGTTGATGAATTTTATCGAGAATTAAAGTGATTTCTCTCAGCCATTTTAAGGCTCGTTTTTGACTTAATTTATCATACTGCTTTAGCCACTGTTCTAAATTAATCCCCTCCACTTTTTCCATAACTAAACAGTGTAATATTTTCCCCTCCCTTGTGGAATATTGAAAATAGGCATCTGCGCGAGGAACACCGGTGACATTTTGACGACTCAACTCTAATAAAACGTCATATTCCCGTTTAAATAATTCCACTGCCTTCGGTTCATTATTCCATTTTTCTTGTAATACCTTAAGGATTTTGGGTGTAAAACCTTCAAAAGCCTCATAAACAACCCCAAAACCGGTCGTATCACTCAATAACCGACTTACCCTATATTGACCATTTAACAACAACTCAGAGCCGCAACTTTGACAGTAACGAGTATTCGAGTTATTATTACTCGGATGCTCTGGTTGAGAACAATCGGGATTAATGCAGTAACAGGGTTTCATCTCGGATATCAGTTATTTTATTGAGTGAATAATTGCAAGTTTTCCCTTACCTGTCTTTGAAAGCATTTTATCATAAGTAGCTGGTTATAATTAAATTAAAAATGGATTTTAGGTTCGATCCCCCCTTAATCCCCCCTTGATAAGGGGGGCATCTGATAATTTTTAACGCCTACCTACTTAAGTAAGCTAAAACGCATTTTAACCGCCTATCCTTAGATTAGCTGTCTCGGAGTCTCGACTAGGAAATTAATTTTGCACTACTACTTAAGGCTTGCTGAATAATGGTAAAACCCTTTTAAAATAAGGCTTTTGACCTGTTAAAATCCGATGTTAGTGCAAGAATATAGGATTGAGACCTTCAAAAACCTGGCATTATCCTTCTTGTAGTATATAAACTGGTACAAAAAAAGAGGGCAACAAAGCCTGAAACGACCGACGACCGGCTACTGACTCCTAACCCCACCAACAAACTTTTTGCCGCAAACCCTATTTTAACTCCAAGGATCAAAGGTGCGATCGGTATAATCAAGAAGTTCACCAAAAACTGAACTGAGACTTTCGGTGCGGAAATTGGGAGGAGTAAATAGACTATTTATCGCTATCCATGATTCCTCTAACCAAGAGGATGGTTTTGGGGAAGTGTCGGATTTAATCGGGGTTTTATTAACTGTCAAAAAATTGGCTAATGCTGTGACGGTAGTAGGTAACTTTTTTGTGAGCCGAAAATTAATAGCTTTACTGTTAAAAGACTCGATATAATTGCTACTTAAATAAGGTTGATACTGGTCAGAAAAAGAGGTTGATTGTTCGATAAAAGCTAAACTAACCCCTTTAATCATCTCCCGGAGAGGGTTGGCTTTTTCGTCCATTACTTCTGGCACTAATGTACTTTGTCCCATGGTGCTATTCAGATAAATAATATCCGTGGCACTCATGTGAGTTGCACCATGAGCAAGGATTAAATATTTTTCTCCTGATAAGTTTTCAAAGGGTTGTAATTGATGTTCAATAATGGGAGTGATCCCGTCTTCTGTCGAGGATAACATCAATACGGGAATCGTGATCGAGGCAAGATTAGAGGCAAAAAGGGAACCAATAACAGGATTTAATACTATAGCTCGATCGATGCGATAATCACGAAAAGACATTTGTTTATAGGCCAACTTTGTCACCGCACACTGTAGCCAATCTGCGGGGGAACGTTCCAAGGGGGTTAGGGATTGACAAACTCGACGAGTGTGGGAGGGTTCTAAACGCGCACCGGCTAAAGCTAAAGCAGTATATCCCCCAAAAGAATGACCAATTATTGTGACTTTTTGGGTATTGAATTTACCTCGAAATTCACTGTTATTATCCTTGTTTAAAGCGGTTAATTCATTGAGAATAAAGCTGATGTCTTTCGGCCGTTCTATAAATTCTGATGCGGGCAATAAATTATTAATTTGCCAACCTTGAGCAGCGGTTAGTAAAGCATTAATATTACTGCCGCGATGTTCCACAGAAACCACTGTCAAACCGTAGGAAGCGAGATGGAAGGCCAGATAACGTAAAAAACGCCGATCTGCGGCAAAACCGTGGGACATGATCACTAAAGGGCCGCGACTATCAACCGAATAATAAATATCGGTTTTAACGGCTCTATTTCTGATAGAATCATAGAAAAATTGTGTCTGTTTAAAAACCAAATTTTTTCCTCTTTGATCGGGAGAAAATTGATTTGGTAATTTGACGGAATCACTTGCACTTAACGAGTGTTCTAAAAGCGAGGTGAGCAAAATGTTTTTAAAACGATTTTGATTTAGTTGTTTAGCTATGGAGGTTAAAGCTAATAAGTCTAGGGTAAGTTTTTTCTGGGGATAGGCTTTTAAAAAACTAAAGATATTAACTTTATCATTGGTTTGGAGAATCAGAGATAAAGTGGCTTTAATTCTGGTGGGATTACTTTCGGGAAGAGCCTGATTTAACTGAGATAATAAGTTTTTGCCTTCCTGTTCGTTGAATAAATTTTCTAGAAATTGCTGGGCGATTTGACTATCCACATAGAGATGTTTTTCTAAACCTTGACGGATGGCAGCAGTTAAAATTGTTGGATAGGACTGTAAATTCGGAGATAATTTTCCAGTTTCCACATATTGTTCTAACTCTTGAATATTAATATCCTGTTCGACCATTCCTAGGCGCAAGGTCAGGGTTTCAGCGGCCAAAGCGGGAATAGGGGAAAATAAACCACTAAAACCGGAGAAAGTTAGCCAAAAAGCGATCAATTTCCCAGAAAATTGTGAGAGGAGTTTCATCGGCATTACTAGGGCTAGTTTTTCAGAGAAATTCTAGAGCGGGAACCTATTAGATCTCCTGCAAAAATCAAAAATCTTCCCTTAGGTGAGGAGATAGGAGAAAAGTTAACCGTCGGGGAAGAAAGGGAAAATAGGCAATAATTAAACTTCTTTAACTAACACTCCATTCAGAAAAATTTCGGCAATACCTTCGGCCATTTCTTGTAAAGCGAAGGGAGAAGCATTGGCATCTAAAATAGTTTCACTGGAAAAACCAGCAATTGCGAACATTCCTAGAAAAACCTGGGCCACAATTTTCGGATTCATGGGACGATAGATACCACGATCGATCGCTGTTTGAAAAAAAGCCTCGGCCACATCGGTCATTTTGGCAATTACTTCCGATTGAATTCGCTCTTTTAATTCGGGGTGAAATTGGGCTTCTATAAAACAAACTCGCAATAAATCGCTATTTTCTCGCATTCTCAACACCCTACGTCGCATCACCTGCGCTACCGCTTTATAACTGCCCATTTCGCTCAATTCCGTCAGCAAGTCGGTGAGAATATCCACCCATCCCCTAGTGGCCACTTCGATTAAAATCGCCTTTTTGTTGGGAAAATAACGAAATAAAGTTCCTTCTGCCACATTTGCCTTTCCTGCTAGGTCTTTGGTCGTGGTTCCTTCATAACCCTTGGCGGCAAATAAACGTAAAGCGGCCTGTAGAATACGACTACGGATATCTTCTTCCCCAGAATTGGTCTCAGCTAGGGAACGTTGAAAAAGACTTTGCATGATCATTGACAGCTAGAACGGGATAGAGCCATTGTCATCGATCAAGTCAGGTGTTTACTCAAATGCTTCATAAAATTTTGAGTAATTGGGGAAGTGGGGAAATTCAACTAAAACCCCACTTCCCCAACCCGAATGTCTTTTTTTCTTTTTCCTTGGGATAAGATTGTGATCGATCGAGTTTAGGGAATTTTTATGACCACAGAAAGTTTAGCGACTTCAGAAGCAATAGAGTCAATGACCGATGAATTTCTGGCTAGTACGAGCAGTCACCAAGAAATGATTGAAACGGTTATTTCTACTCTGCAGCAGAATGATACTGCTATGGTACAACATACAGAAAAAGGTTATCTTTGGAAGTTTCAGTATGGTAGCGTTGAGGTATTTGTGCAGTTAACTGGGGAAAGTGATGATGATTTTCTCACGGTGTGGTCTTCTGTGCTGAAATTACCCGTTAAGGATGAATTGGGATTAACCCGCAAGTTATTAGCGATGAATTGTGCCGAAACCTTTGAATCTCATTTTGCCATTATGAATGATCAGGTGGTGGTGATTTCTCAGCGTACTGTGGCCGATTTGTCTCCTGGGGAGATTTCGCGAGCAATTACTCTCGTGGCGACGGTAGCAGATAATAATGATGAAATGTTACGAGAATCCTTTGGTGGCAGCTAAAATTTGGCGTTATATCCCGCCAATTATCTCATCGGCAGAGCTACAAATGGCGATCGATTCTTGGTTACTAGAACAACACCGTTGCAGTCATCATCTCCCGACTCTGCGTTTTTATCAATGGTCGCCCCCGGCCATTTCCTTGGGCTATCATCAACGGCAATATCCCGATTTTTGGCGTGATTTGACTTGGCAAGGTCAAAAAATCTCCCTAGTTCGTCGTCCTACTGGTGGCCGGGCCGTACTACATCAGGGTGATTTGACTTATATGGTGGTAAATTCGGGGATGAAGGGGAATATTAGGGAAGTTTACCAGCAAATCTGTCAATTTTTAATCACAGGCTGGCAAAATCTCGGTCTAGAATTGTCCTACGGTGCTGCCGGCCGGGGATATATTAATTCTGCTAACTGTTTCGGTACGGCTACCGGTGCGGATCTAGTCGATAATTGGGGGAACAAATTTATTGGTAGCGCCCAACTGCAACGGGGTTGCTATGTTCTCCAACATGGTTCCATGGTGCTAGATCAAGATAATTCGCTGTTTGAGCAAGTTTTCGCCAGTGCCGCCCCTCCAAAGCTCAATTTAGCGCCAGATTTGACCCTAGAAACCCTTATCGCTACCCTGAAAACCGCCGCCGAGGAATGCTTTGATTGTCAATTGCTAGAGCAACCCCTCGAGGATTGGGAATGGCGATCAATTAAAAAAATGAAGATAAATACTCATTGACAAAAAAGCTTTTGTGTGTATAAAAAATCAATTATGAGTCAGGTTGTATAGATTTGTAATTTTTTGCTAATAATGGTTAAAGGTAGATAGAGGCCGCAAGGAACCAAAATCTTACCAAACTCGAAATTATTGTCTAGCTTGTGCTAGTTTAAGAAACGTTAATCTTTTACAGTTTGTGAGGATTAACAGGCGATCGCAGCCAGTTTAGTCAAGCTAATCCAGTCAATCGATCGCCCCATCTTATAAGACAATGGGAGTAATCCCAGACTCAAAAAAGTTAAGAAATCTTGCCCGTGATTTCAGTTAAGCAAGAGGAAAAATACCCATGACCATTGCTGTCGGACGCGCCCCAGAAAGAGGGCTGTTTGATGCTCTCGATGACTGGCTCAAAAGAGACCGTTTCGTCTTCATCGGTTGGTCTGGTTTACTACTCTTCCCCTGCGCCTTCATGGCCCTAGGTGGA
>NZ_JAPZSO010000009.1:0-21306 GCF_027531715.1 Microcystis sp. LE19-8.1F
CCTCGACTTGCGCTCGGTGAGCCTAGTCGAACCGAACGCTTGGGGAGATTTAAGCTCTATTTTGGTTGGTAGAAATACCTGCTAAGACAACTTGAGTCAGTGAACCAAGAATCCCTCGCTTTTAGCGACGGGAGTGTCAAAGGTTATGATATCAAAACTGTTCCCCATAAGGGATGGGTTGGCATCAAGAATGGTCAACTGTTAGGTTTAGCTTCACAAGAATTTGATATTATTATCACAATAGTCTCAAAAACAATGATCGAATTAAGTCCCGCCGCCGCTAGAGAAATTGAACGTTGGAGTCAAAGCCGTCGCCTGAGCGGTTCCTATCTGCGTTTGGCAGTAAAAAACGGAGGTTGTTCGGGACTTCACTACCATCTCGAATTAACCGATATTCCGGCAGAAAACGATCGCTTTTATCAAAGTCAGGGTATTAATATTTTAGTCGATCCTGACAGCGATCGCTACCTACAAATTTTAAAATTAGACTATTCAGAAGATCTCATGGGTGGTGGTTTCCGTTTTACCAATGCCAACACCAAAAATACCTGCGGTTGTGGTCTTTCCTTTAGTGCTTAATTAACTACTCCAAATAGCCAAGACAACTAAAAGCGCATTAACCAGATAAAATGCTCCCACAATCTTGGTTTCCGTCCAACCACTTAATTCTAAATGATGATGAAAAGGAGCCATTTTTAATAATCTTTTGCCCTGGCCATCGGGTCCTTTTGTGGCTTTATAATAGATAACCTGAGCGATTACCGAAAGAGATTCCAGAAAGAACAGACCACTAATTAAAAATAATCCCCAGAGATGTCCAGTAATTAAACCCACCGCAGCTAAAGCGCCTCCCAAAGCAAGGGAACCCGTATCACCCATAAACACTTTAGCAGGGTTGCGGTTATGAAAAATGAAGCCTAGACAAGCACCACTAAAACAAGTGCAGAAAATCGCCAAATCGGGATGACTAGGAGCGATAATAATACCTAAACCCAAAAAAGCGATCGCACCTGTTCCCCCCGCTAATCCATCCACCCCATCGGTGAGATTAGTGGCGTTACTTTCAGCCACAAGGACAAATCCCGCCAAAATCCAGAAGAAAAAGCCCAAAGGAATCACTAATCGACCCCAAAGGGTGATATCGGTACTCACCTGATTGACCAACATCCAGAGACAAAAAAGCACCGCCCCCGTTATCTGTAAAATTAACTTCATCCGGGGGGATAGGCCTTTATTCGACTTATAACGCAGAATTTGCCAATCATCTAACCAACCGATACCCATGTAAGCAAAAGTCAGCAAAGCAACCGCCACCACATTAGGAGTGAATTTAGACCAGATTAAAGCGAAAATAAGGGCTACTGGCACAAAAAAGCTGCCTCCCATTGTCGGGGTTCCTGCTTTCTTTAAATGAGCCTGTGGTCCATCTTCGCGCATAATCTGACCCATTTTCAAGCGTCGCAGCACCGGTACTACTTGACAACCAAGACCACCACTGATTAACGTTGTGGCCATCAGGGGGAGTAACAGGGAATTAGTGGACTGAAAAAAAACTACTAACAGAAATAGTAGTCCCGTTAGTAGAATCAGGAGATGGGTTCCAGTGGGTTTTTTAAAGATAGGGGCGGAAAAAATGTTAGCGTTCACGACTAAAGCGCCAGATAAGGGGAAAATTTGCCAAAGAAGACGGGATTAATCTTCATCTAAGACTAATTCATCCTCGTCGTCATCATAACCGATATCATCGACATCCATCAGTTCAGATAGTTCCACATCTTCTTCGAGAGTCAGATCCGGTTCGGCGATTTTATCCCGGGGAATCATGCGATTATTTTTTTCTAACCACTCGACAATGGAAGCGTCTTTTTTTAGGGGAATAACCGCGGCCGGTTCGTAGCGGGGTTCTTGACGAATAGAAGGATTAAGCATAATCACTCGACGATTAACAGCAATCATTTCGAGTTTACCATGTCTTTTAAGGCTCTGATAATCTCTTGATTGGCCGCGGGGAAAGTGTAATTATCTAGTTCCTGGATAGTTACCCAGCGGATTTCTTCACATTCGATCGCTCTCGCTTGGCCGCTGAGATAACGACAGTTATATACTTGTAGATTCACCCGAAAATGACTATAGGTGTGATCGATAGTGATTAAATGACTATCAACGGCGATTTCAATGCCAATTTCTTCTAATATCTCCCGTTTAATACATTCCTGTACCGTTTCATTGCCTTCGATTTTGCCCCCGGGGAATTCCCAAAAACCGCCCAAGAGTCCCTTGGCTAGACGGCGATCGATTAAAATTAAATCTCGATCATCTCTAATTACGGCCACACCGATTTGTTTAGAAGCTAAAGAGTCTGTTTCGGGAATCATAGCGGTTATTGGCGAAAAAATAGGAAAAAATAGTTAAAAACTGACTGCGGAAAATTGAGTCAAAAGATGATATGATCGAGAATTGTACGATTAACGATTAACAATGACAGTCAGTTCCGAATCAAAGTTTATTTTAAAAGTATTGTGGTTAGATCAGAACGTAGCGATCGCTGTAGATCAGGTGGTCGGCAAAGGAACTAGCCCCCTGACCGCTTATTTTTTCTGGCCGCGCAATGATGCTTGGCAACAACTCCAAGAGGAGTTAGAAGCAAAACACTGGATTGATGAGTCCGATCGCGTTGATGTTCTCAACAAAGCCACAGAAGTAATTAATTTTTGGCAAGAGTTACGCAATCAAGGCCGACAAATCCCCATGGCCGATGCACAGTTAAAATTCCCCGAAGTTGTTTTTAGTGGTAGCAATTAATTTATAAGCTGTTCGTAATTTAAATTGCTTGTTGAGACGAGGCAAGAGGCAAGAGTCAAAAGGCAACAGTAAAGGGATTGGGGAAGGTTCGGCTAATCTAAGAATAAGCGTTTTAAATGCGTCTTAGCTTAGCAGTTATCTTAATGGGGAGCGACAAAATCTCCAGTTTTAGGCAACGGAAAACAGGAAACTTTTCCAGTAATCACCGAGCAGTAGGAGAACAGCAACTTCTCAATAAGTACCTAAGCAAAATTAATTACACATATCTAAACACCTCTTGCCTCTTGCCTCTTGCCTATCTTCACTAGGAAATTAATTTTGCACGACTACTTAACAGTATTCACTGAAACCTCAAATCTGATAACTGATAACTGAAAAAGAATCGGGTAGGTTTATATAAACCCGCCCGATTTTGCTTTAATTTAATTTGATTTGGTTTGGTTTAAACCGATACTAAACCGCCGGCGGCCTGGTATCTAGCGCGAGCTTTGCGCCATGATTGTTGCGCTTGGATAGTTTTGCGACGGTCATCCCCTTTACTGACTTCATCGAGACGAGTTTGGGCCCGTTCGTATTCGGCGCGAGCTTTTTCTTTATCGATTTTTGAGCCTAATTCCGCCCCATTAACGAGGACTTTGATCTCATTATTTTCGACTTCGGCAAAACCGCCCAAAACTGCGATATTTTCCCAGTCTTTCCCCGGTCGAATTCGCATTACGCCAATATTCAGGGCAGTTAATAAAGGAGCGTGACCACTAAGAATACCTAATTGTCCCGTGGAACTGGGTAGGATTACTTCTTCAGCCACGTTATCCCAGACAATGCGATCGGGTGTAATAACCCGTACTGTAATGCTCATTGGTGATAATAACGATAATTTTGGCAGATTTCTGGGTTAAGTAACCGCTAAACGCGGTTACTACTGACTTTTAATTAGCCTTTTTTGAGTTTTTCGCCTTTAGCGATCGCTTCATCGATATTGCCGACCATATAGAACGCTTGTTCGGGTAAGCTATCGAGTTCACCTTTGAGGATCATCTGGAAGCCTTTGATCGTATCAGCGAGGGTAACGTATTTACCCGGGGAACCGGTGAACACTTCGGCCACGAAGAAAGGTTGCGAGAGGAAACGCTCAATTTTGCGAGCGCGGTCAACGGTGAGACGATCTTCTTCCGATAATTCGTCTAAACCGAGAATAGCGATGATGTCCTGTAACTCCTTATAGCGCTGCAGGGTAGATTGGACGGCGCGAGCGGTGCCGTAGTGTTCATCACCGACGATATCAGCTTGGAGCATGGTGCTGGTGGAACCGAGGGGATCTACCGCCGGATAGATACCTTTGGAAGCCAGACCACGGGATAGTACAGTAGTTCCATCCAAGTGAGCGAAGGTAGTAGCGGGAGCGGGGTCAGTCAAGTCATCCGCCGGTACATAGACCGCTTGGATGGAAGTGATCGATCCTTCTTTGGTGGAGGTAATCCGCTCTTGCAGGTCGCCTACGTCAGTGCCGAGGGTGGGTTGGTATCCTACCGCAGAAGGCATCCGACCGAGGAGCGCCGATACTTCCGAACCAGCTTGCACGAAACGGAAGATATTATCGACAAATAAGAGTACGTCTTGCTTGTTGACATCGCGGAAATATTCGGCCATGGTCAAAGCGGAGAGACCGACGCGCATTCTCGCTCCGGGGGGTTCGTTCATCTGACCGTAAACGAGGGCGATTTTCGATTCTTCGGGGTTATCAGCGTTGATTACCTTCGATTCGATCATCTCGTTGTAGAGGTCGTTTCCCTCGCGGGTTCTTTCACCCACACCGCCAAAAACCGAGACACCACCGTGTTGAATGGCGATATTGTTGATTAATTCCATCATAATGACGGTTTTGCCCACACCAGCACCCCCAAAGAGGCCGATTTTGCCCCCTTGACGGTAGGGGGTGAGCAGGTCAATCACCTTGATACCGGTTTCAAAAACCGTCGGTGTTACTTCAAGATCGACTAATTTGGGAGCGGGACGGTGAATAGGAGAGGTTTCGGTGACGTTAACCGGTCCTTTTTCGTCCACGGGTTCACCAAGAACGTTAAAAATCCGACCGAGGGTGCATTTACCCACGGGAACGCTAATCGCTGCGCCGGTGTCCACGATATCCATACCGCGCACTAAACCATCGGTGGTACTCATGGCAACGGCGCGCACTTGGTTATCACCGAGTAACTGTTGCACTTCACAAGTAACCGATAGATTTTGACCGGCGGAGTTGGTTCCTTTTACGGTTAAGGCATTATAAATACGGGGCAGTTTGCCACTGGGAAATTCGGCATCGATGACAGGACCGATGATCTGGACGATTTTACCAACGTTAGTTTCTGTTGTCGCTACCATTGTTTATGTCTACTCTGGGTTTTAGCTGATAACTCCCACAAGGGGAAAGTCTTAATTTTTTGTAAAATTAGCCAATACTCAGCTTATCACGCTAGGGGATCAGATCAGTTATCAGTTATCAGTTACCAGTGATCAGATGTGAGTTTTCCGTGGACAGTCTGAGCGGTGATTGGTATTAAATGGCAATTTTCTGCTTACTGGTTACTGATCACTGATCACTGATAAAAAGTAAGGCAGGCCTTAGCCTACCTTAAAACAAAACGAGGTTGATCAACTTTGAGGATGCCGATGCGGATGCCGTGGATGGAATTGGTCTATTACCATGTATTGTCGATTATAGCAAGGGTTTTGCTGGTTGTATAGATTCAATTAACAAATAATTGTAAGCTTTACCATAGATTTTAATCTATACATTGAGCCGCAAGGACTATCTCCTGTCAAATTTTCAAGGGACAGCTTTACTGAGACGCACTCCCTTCTCGCAACCGTCCGGGAGAATTGTGCTGTAAGATATCTTCAGTTTCAATTGTTTAGGCTCGCAATCGTAGATGAGAATAAATTTCGGTAGCTTTTGCGGCAATCTCAGGAAATTATCGGTTAACTATATGAATTCTGCTAAAATTATCGCTATTATCACGGGAGCGATTTCGATTTTAATCGCCGTTGCCTATTTAATCCTAGTTCAGATTCTTGACTTTCGTAGCGAGATGATTCCCGCTCCCCTAGAAGTTATTTTTCCTGGATGATAAAAATCGGGGTTGAAAATTTTTCAACCCCGAAAAAAAGCAATTTTTGAGCGGATTAACCCACCGATTGTAACTGTAATTGCGAGAGAATATCGTTCTGCTCGGAGCGCTGATGACTAGAGACTGTCACCACAGCTTCAGCAGTTACATCTAATAGCGCATGGTCTCCAGAATTGACTTTTCCCGATAACATCGCCTCGGCTAAACTATCCTCTAAGCGTCGAGTTAAGGCACGACGTAAAGGCCGCGCACCGTAGCTAGGATCATAACCCTCATTGATGACCAAATCCTTGAAAGCGGCGGTAACTTCCACAGAAATTCCTTTTTCTGTCAATTGTTTGGCTAGATCTGCGATAAGAATATCGGCAATCTGGGTAACTTCTTCGCGAGTTAACTGTCGGAAAACAATAATTTCATCGAGACGGTTGAGAAATTCGGGACGGAAATATTGTTTTAACTCCTCTGTCACCCGATTAGAAATCTGTTGGTAACGCGATTGAGCCAAATCGTCAGCAATCTCGAATCCTAAGCTATTACCGCCTTTTTCGATGACTTTTGAGCCAATATTCGAGGTCATGATAATTAGGGTATTCTTAAAGTCCACCCGACGACCTTGGCTATCGGTTAAATGACCATCTTCTAACAGTTGCAGGAGAAGATTAAAAACATCGGGATGTGCTTTCTCGATTTCGTCAAACAAAACTACTCTATAGGGTTGACGACGCACTGCTTCCGTTAACTGACCGCCTTCATTGTAACCGATGTATCCGGGAGGCGCACCAATTAATTTAGAAACCGTGTGGGATTCCATAAATTCCGACATATCTAGGCGAATCATACTGGATTCCGAGCCAAAGAGCAACTTAGCTAAGGCTTTCGTTAATTCAGTTTTACCCACTCCCGTGGGACCGGCAAAAATAAACGAGGCAATCGGACGGTTAGGATTCTTTAAATTTACTCGCGCTCGACGAATAGCACGAGAAACGGCATTTACTGCCTCCTGTTGACCAATAATCCGCTCGTGCAGTTGATATTCCAGATTTAAGAGCGATTCCGACTCAGTTTCAGTTAATTGGGTAACGGGAATACCTGTCCAAGCGGCGACAATTTGGGCAATTTCCTCCGCATCCACCACGGGAATTAAAGATTCGGGGTTAATTAGGGGTGATTCTTCGCTAACCTCCGCAGGACTTTTACTTTGCAGGGAATAGCGTAGATGGGTGCGGGATCCCGCTTCATCGAGAAGATCGATCGCTTTGTCCGGTAAAAAGCGATCATTGATATAGCGAGAGGATAGATTAACGGCAGCTTCGATCGCTTTTTGATCGTATTTTACCTGATGGAAATCCTCGTAGGTGGCTTTTAAACCGCGTAAAATCTCGATCGCTTGCTCTTTAGTCGGTTCTCCCACCATAACTGGCTGAAAACGTCTTTCTAGAGCCGCATCTCGCTCAATATGCTGTTTATACTCATCGAGAGTGGTGGCTCCTAAACACTGTAACTCGCCGCGAGCTAAAGCAGGTTTAAGCAAGTTAGAAGCATCCATGGCTCCTCCCATGCTACCAGCACCCACAAGAGTGTGAATTTCATCGATAAACAGGATAATACTGCCCGATTTGCGAACTTCCTCCACAACACCCTTTAAACGTTCCTCAAAATCGCCGCGAAAACGGGTTCCCGCCAGTAAAGACCCCATATCGAGGGCAATTACCTGTTTATCCCGCAAAAGTTCGGGAATATCGCCATTATGGATGAGTTGTGCTAAACCTTCAGCGATCGCTGTTTTCCCCACCCCCGGCTCACCGAGTAAAATCGGGTTATTCTTGGCGCGACGGCCCAAAATTTGGATAACTCGCTCGATTTCTGCCTCTCTACCGATTACAGGGTCAATTTTGCCGTTTTTGACCTCTTGGCTTAAATTGCGACTATATTGGGCTAAAATACCGCCTTGGGGAGCATTTTTCTGGTCTTCATAGTCACTCTTTGCCGTGAAGCGACCACTAGCGACTTTTTCCCCGGCATTTTTAATTAAAAGGCTGCGAAGTTTGATCAAATCAACACCCTGCATAATTAAAATTTTAGCGGCTAGGGATTCGGGATCGGCGGTGATAGCGAGTAATAGATGTTCAGGTGCGATCGCCTGTTCCCCTAATTGTCGAGCTTCCTGAAATGCTTGCTCGAACATCTTTTTCGCTTTCGGGGTAAAAGGGATATTAACGGGACTGTAACCGGTGCCGCGGCCGGTCATTCCTTCAATCAGGCGGCGACTTTCGTGCAGGGTGACTTTTAAATCCTTGAGAATTGAGGCTGCGGTGGCGGTGGCTTCTCCTATCAATCCTAACAGTAAATGCTCCGTACCCACGACACTGTGACCGGTACGACGGGCTTCTTCTTGGGCGAACATCACCGCTTTGATAGCTTTCTGGTTAAAGTATTCAAACATGATCGACGGCTTCCTGGCTACTGGGCTTTACCTGTTACTGTAACGTTTTCTTTACATTAGCCGGAAGGGGGATATCCGTATCAGCAGGGTGGGTTAGGGGACAGGAGTAGGGAGTAGGGGCAATTCATGAATTGCCCCTACTAGCGGGCGCATCACGCAGGTCATTTTCTACATCAGCCGAGGGGAGATGATTCTGCTGCACGGCTTCATCGGCGAAGTCCCAAAAAAACCCAAAACAGTAAATCGATTTAGCTCTCAATCCTAAGAAGGAACCGGAAAAATATGACCGCTAACCCCATACTGGCTCTGATGCGGATGCAGACCAGCCGAGCGCAACTTGACCGCCTCTGCTGTTTAATTTTTCTCATCTTTTCTCGTTGAGGAGAAGGATTTTTTAGTGCTTCTTGGTAGCAAGTCTCTTGCCAATTCTGGAGGCGCAATAAATAAGCATCAATTGATTTTCCCACTTATTTATTAACATTTTATCATCTCTGCCCTAATTAAGTAGGTAGGCGTTAAAAATTATCAGACACCACCCTTATCAAGGGGGGACTAAGGGTAGGGTTGATTCATGAATCAACCCTACTATGAATCAACTCTAGGACTAAGGGGGGATCGAACCTAAAATCCATTTTTAATTTAATTATAACCAGCTACTTAGGAATCAACTTGACTAAGAGAGGAACGTCTTTTAAAAGGAATTATTTTTTTGATTAATTCAGGTGTAATTAAGCCTTGAGGATAAAAAATTGTTCCCAAAACAATTAAAATTCCAAAAATAATCAAACGACCATCGCGCAAGAAATTCCCTAACCAAATTGGTAAACCATTCACACCACCGAGGGCGCGTAAAACTTCGGGCAAAGCAGTTAAAACAATGCCGCCCACCACCGGCCCGACAAAAGTTCTGGAACCACCAATTAAAACGAAAGCCAGGAAAATAATACTGGCATCAAAAGTTCCCTGACGGGAATTCCAAGTATTGAGAAAATGGGCGCTTACCGCTCCCACAACTGCCGCTAAAACTGCCCCGAAAGTGAAGGATAAAACTTTGTGATAGGTGGGATTAATTCCCATGGCCGCGGCCGCCAATTCATCGGCACGAATGGCATTAAATGCCCGACCAATTTTGATGTTTTCTAACCGGTAGAGAAACAGCATAGTTAGCAATAAGAGGGGCAAAGCCAGCCAAAGGTAGGCTAATTGAGTGGTGAAGGGTTGGGGAATGGCGAAAATACCAACCGCACCGCCAGTTATATCGAGATTAAGGGCAATAATTCTCAAAATTTCTACCCAGGCGATCGTGGCAATAGCTAAATAAATCCCTCGCAAACGGAGAACAGGAATACCTAAAACTATGGCTAATATTCCCGCAATAATGCCAGCAATTAACATTTCTAAAAAGACCAAAGCCAGGGGATAATTGCCACCGGTATTAGTAAAAACTTTCGTGGAAAGAATGGCGGCCACATAACCACCTAAAGCGTAAAAACCGGGGGTTGCTAAGGATAATTGACCGGCCATTAAGGGCAGATAAATTGAAATGCCTAAGATGGACCCAAAGATCATTGAAACAATTAAAAAACCATAGGTGTTAAAAAAATCAGCCATATTTTCAGTGAGCGGTTATTGGGTGCTTAAGTTAGGGGAGTCAATTAGCTAATTTTATCACCGTTCTCTCCCACCTCATTCTCCGGTAATTCTCGAAATTATCATAATTTTTTATGTGGCACTTTTCCTATATGGTAGCGTTCGCCACCTTAAAAGCAGACGGGATGATCGATGATGGGAAAAGGTATCTTCCTCAACTTTGTCCTAGAAACAGAGGAATTTATGAAACAGCAGGATTGGTTACTCGGACTCCTACGGCTGAATTTCCCCATAAAATCGCAGTAGCGGGTAAAAAAGTCCTAGAAGTAGAGGATATCATCAATTTTACCCCAAAAGCAATCCATCAGGTGCAAGCGATCGGTTAGAAACCAGTAATATGGTTTTAAACGTTTTCAATTCGATCCTCTCACTAATCGAGCAGTTAATTTTTAGGTTAGAGAAATGATAGATAAATGAGAGGATCATGAGATAAATATGAAAGTTTTTTGGGTAAAAATTAGTTAAGATAAGGGGAAATTAAAGGATAAACAACTATAGATGTTTACTTCACTCGAACTTTTAACCACTTCCTTTGTTGCTGTGGGATTAGCCGCCGATGCCGTGGCCGTTTCTCTGACCAGTGGCCTGATGATTCGCCATATTCATGTTAATAAGGCTTTGAAAATTGCTTTGTTTTTTGGGGGATTTCAAGCGATTATGCCGATGATTGGTTGGGGTATCGGTCTAACCTGTCGCGATTTTCTTGCCTCTTTTGACCACTGGATCGCTTTTATTATTTTAGGGGCGATCGGCAGTAAAATGATCTACGAAGCTGTTCAAAATGATGACGAGGAAAAAAAATTTAATCCTCTAGATTCCTATACTTTAATCGGATTAGCGATCGCTACTAGCATTGATGCTTTAGTAGTTGGTTTGGGTTTATCGATGATTAAAACTCCCTTACTTTTAGCTTGCACTGTCATTGGTTTTATTACCTTTGCTTTATGTTTTATAGCTGTTTTTATCGGGCATAAATTCGGTAATTTATTTAGTCAAAAGGTGGAAATTCTCGGCGGTTTAGTTTTAATATTAATCGGCGGTAAAATCCTCATTGAACATTTAATCGCCTAGATTATCCCCATTTTTCACTATCCTCCCTATTTTCCCCGGCTGTTTTTCAACAGGGGAGTGGCTAATTCGGGATAACCGGCCTCAATTAAAGCCTGATCTCTGATGCGACAGGAATCGCATAAACCGCAGGGTTCAACTTCTCCTTGATAACAAGACCAAGTATCAGCAATGGGAACCCCTAAACTAACGGCACGACGGACGATATCTACCTTACTATCCATCACCAAAGGGGCAATTAATTGGGGTGCTTTCCCTTCTAAACCCGCTTTCGATGATAAATTAGCTAAAGTTTGAAAGGCATCTAAATACTGGGGACGACAATCGGGATAACCGGAATAATCCACCGCATTAATTCCTAAATATATCGCCTCCGCTTCCCTTGCTTCTGCTAAAGAAAGAGCGATCGAAATAAAAACTGTATTTCTCCCCGGCACATAGGTAATCGGGATAATATTCGGGTTAATTCCCTCTTGGGGAATAGCAATAGATTGATCGGTTAAAGCGGAACCTCCCCACAAAGATAGATTGACTTCGATCAGATGATGTTCTTTAATTTCGAGGAAATTAGCAATTTTTTTCGCCGCCGCTAATTCCCGGTCGTGTCTTTGTCCATAACGAAAGGAAAGGGCGATTAATTGATAACCAGCCGCTAGAGCGATCGCTGCTGTTGTCGCTGAATCTAATCCCCCGGAAAGTAAAATAATCGCCTTTTTTGTCATTACCCTAATGTCACCTGTGCTTGTTGATAATTAGCTACTAAGATAAATTGTTTTAGCCACCGCGAACCTAACAAAATCTCCTGAATTGCCTCCCCTGCAAAGACGGGAATTTCGTATTCTTGACCATCAATTATTACTCTGCCTAAATATATATCAAAAAATGCTTCTCCTTGAGCGGTTATCAATTTATTTTGTCGCAAAAAACGCCAATCAAGACTGTCAGCATCTTGACTATTTATGGCTAAAAACTCGGTAAAACCCGTATCCAGCATGACTTCTGTGGGTAGAATCAATCCATCATCGCCAACTAAATCGATATCAAAATAAATTTGTCCTTTGGTTCCAAATCTCCCTTCAATCATATTCTGCCACTAACTCCAGTTTCATTAATGCCAAAGATGTGATGAATTTTGTCGGGATATTTTGCCCTTGCTTTTTTACTGGCCACTTCTTGATCGGGATCGATAAAATAATCGCCGCTATCGGGTTCGATCGCAATGTACCAACCATAATAATGTTTCATTAACCGGGGCTGTAAACTCTGAAAAATCGGCCAACAACGATGATAAAATTCTAATTGTCGGGCGCGATGTTTGGCCTTTTCTTCCTCTGTAGATTGAATCTCTGGAAAAACTCGACCACGACGCACTACTCGTTCAGAATTGTTGTTAGACATAGTAAGTAATAGGACAAAATTAACTTCTTGGTTAGGATAGGCAAAAGGCAAGAGGCAAAAGTCAAGAGGCAGTTAGATATGTGTAATTAATTGTGTCTAGCTACTTATTTAACCTCTTGTTAGTAAATTAGGGGTTGGGGAGACCACTTCGTGCGCGTTGCGGGGAGAAGTGGGGAGAATAAATAAAAAGTAATCTCCTGACGACCGGCTACTGACTCCTGATAACTGACTCCTGATAACTGATAACTGATAACTGACTAGCGGACACCTAAAAACTTATGGGTTTGGAGACTGAGACGCCATTGGGGATGTCGGAGAACATAATTAAAGACTAACTCTTTGCTTTCCACTGTATTCCATTCGGGTTGCAGATATTTGATCACCCCTTCCGATAACTTACTTTCCTGGATGGCTGCCCAGTCTAAATCCTCTGGATTAGCCACGACAATTTTTAACTCATTCACCTGTGCATAAATAGTAGGATCGGGCATTTTATAAGTTTTAGGAGAAAAAGTCACCCAATCGAAAACCCCAGTAAAAGGATGAGCGCCAGAAGTTTCTAAATGTACCCGTAAACCCTGATTTTTTAATTCCTTGGTCAAAGGATCAAGATTGTGCATCAAAGGTTCACCCCCGGTAATCACCACCATAGCGGGGTTAGCCCCTTTTGCCATCTCAACCAATTCCCGCACCGATTGTTGGGGATAACGGTGGGCATTCCAAGACTCTTTTTGGTCGCACCAGGGACAATAGACATCGCAACCTCCCAAACGGAGGAAAAAAGCATTGCTTCCCGTCCAAAAGCCCTCGCCCTGCACAGAATGGAAAGTTTCGACCACAGGATAGGTACAATGGTTTATGCTAACCGTTTTCATAGAATCAGTATTATAGAAAATATGGACATTCCCCTGAACTTTGCCAAATACATCCAATGGTCTGGTATTGCCACGCTGGTTTTTTTGGTACTTACGATTATCGCTTTTCTCGTCGGTTGGGGAATCCGCTTTCGTCTCGTCGGTGTCACTAGCTTTATGGCCGTGTTGACGGTGGGGATTTTCGGTCTTGGGTTAGGATTATTTACCCGGACAGAAATTCCGGGAGCGGTGAGATTCTCCCTTGTCTATGATAACGGAGCTAATCAAGCTGTTATCTCCCTGCCCAATACTGTTACTGCCGAGCAGGTGGAAGCAACCCTAAAACAAGCCGCTAGTGACTTGTTTTCCTCCGGTCGCGCCGGTGCTGGCGGTAATAATCAATTTATCATTAGCGCTCGCACTCTCATTCATCCTCAGCCCGGTTTATCTGCTCCTTTGTACTTAGGACAGATTAAAAAATCCTTCTCCGCCCCGGGGGATAATACACCTGAACTACAGCTTTTTCCCGAAAGTTTCGCTAAAATTAGCCAATAATCCTTGAGGTTGTCAAAAAATGTCCAATGCTGTCGCTGTTTTGCCCCTGTTAATCGCCCCCGCACAAGTGATTCGGGGTGACAATGCCCTAGAAGAATCCACCGGCAAGTTAGCGGATTTGGGTAAACGTCCCCTCGTGGTGGGCGGCGATCGCAATTTAGCTTTTTTGTCATCTCCCCTGAAAAATCTCACTCCTAGCTATCACAGTTATGCTCCCGATTGTTCGGAAAATTCCCTAGCATATTTAAAGGCATCTGTCAAGAGTCATGAGGCAGATTTTATCATCGGTGTGGGTGGCGGCAAAGCCCTCGATACGGCCAAATTACTCGCCCATCAGTGCCATTTGCCGATCGCCACGATTCCCACCTCCGCGGCCACTTGTGCCGCTTGGACAGCCCTATCTAACGTCTATTCCGACGCGGGGGCGTTTCTTTACGATCTGTCCCTAGCCCGTTGTCCGGATTTATTAATTCTCGATTACGGTATTATCCAAACTGCCCCGAAAAGAACCTTAATCGCCGGTATTGGCGATGCGATCGCTAAATGGTACGAAGCTTCCGTCAGTAGCGGTCATTCCACAGAAACCCTGATCATTGCCGCTGTCCAACAGGCCCGGGTTTTGCGGGATATTCTTTTCCAAAAATCCCCGGCAGCTCTGGAAAATATCGGCGGGGAGGACTGGAAACAGGTAGTGGATGCCACCGTTTTATTAGCCGGAGTAATTGGTGGTTTGGGGGGCGCTAATTGTCGTACCGTGGCCGCCCATGCAATTCATAATGGTTTAACCCATATTCCCGCTTGCCATCATGCCCTGCACGGGGAAAAAGTCGCCTACGGCATTCTCGCCCAATTGCGTCTAGAGGAAATAGTTTTGGGCAATCAATTGGCAGTATCGGCCCGGGGGCAACTAATCCAGTTTTATGAACAAATTGGTTTACCGAAATCCCTAGAGGATTTAGGATTAAGAGATGTTTCCCTTGCCCAATTGCGCCACGCGGCCGCAATTGCCTGTCAGCCTAATTCTGACATTCATCGTTTACCTTTTACGGTTTCCCCCGAACAAGTCATGGCGGCCATGGTTTCCACTACCGCTGCCGATACGATCGGGCAGAAAGTTAAAGCTAATTAACGGGAATATTTTCGGGACTTATTGATAAAATGCCCGTTATCAGTCGGAAGAAATTAAATGAATTTGCCGAAAGGTATCCCGAAACAAAATCAGCATTAAAAGAATGGTATCAAAAAATGAAGACAGGACAATTTCAGTCCATAGCAGAATTAAGAACCATTTTCCCCAATGCTGACGAAGTAGGAAAACTGACTGTATTTAACATAGGCGGAAATAAGATTAGACTCATAGCAGCGATTCATTACATCGACAAAAAATTTATAGCGCTTCCTAAGCTAGTGAGGTACATCTATTTTCTTCCCTTTTGCCTTTTGCCTCTTGCCTTTTGCCTAAAACCCATAACTTTTGTACCTCAGCAGACTGAAAAACGCTATATATTCGAGAAGTTTTAACTCATGCTGAATAGGACAAAAATAAATGGAAGGAGTAAAAAAATGCCGACGATAGATCTAGAGAAAACACGGCAAGCCTGGACAAACTTAAAGCCAATACTCTTTATACCCCGTAGCGAATCAGAATATGAACAATTAGTAATTATGTTAGATAATTTGATAGATGAAATAGGAGAAAATGAAAATCATCCTCTTGCTTCTTTAATGGAAATTTTGGGAATATTAATAGAAAATTATGAACAGGAAAATGTTCCAGAATTATAAATGGTAGGGGTGGTGCGTTCCCAAATATTGGTTAACCTTAAAATTGTCATGTTTTCAGGGAACACACCCTAGGAAGCGATGCAATCGCCCTGCAAGAAAATATCCTTACCCTCCTGATCGCCTACGAAACCGCCGGCGATCGGGAACAGGCGATCGCCGCTCCCCTGCAATCTTAACGAGTAATTTATACTAAATCCAGTTATTAAAGACTGATTGTTTATTCCCATGAGTGCCTGTCCTGATATGTAGCCTATACTCAACGGATTTAGTATTAGATAGTCAACAGCTTATTGCAATGGGGACAAACCATTAAGCGAATCGAATAATTGTAAATTTTTGTCAAGAGGTGCGGTCAGATCGAAGAATCATCGCTATAACTCCAGAAAAATCCTGTTATTTTAGCTTATTGTCAGAAATTTAGTTAATTGCGCTAAAATGGGGTGATATGCCGAAAGTTTCCGTATAATCCATAGTTAGGCGTACATCCAAGCTATAGGAGACCACGAGGCTTAACATATCCTCTGTTCATATCGCAGTTGCTCGTACTTGAAAGGATTGGATTTTTATTCCACCCACCTACTTTAGGAAGCCATGAACAAATTGCTAAAATCTTATCACGCAGTTCGGGAATTTCTAGAATTTCACACGCAGATTTATGGCACAGGGAGAATGCAAAAATTTCATGCCAACGACTTTAATACCCTTTACGAAGATGTATTAATGAGTCCGGGAGATAAGCTGCCCGCGCATTTAAATTGCTTGTTGAGACGAGGCAAGAGGCAAGAGGCAAGAGGCAACAGTAAAGGGATTGGGGGAGATTCGGCTAATCTTAAGAATAAGCGCTTTAAATGCGTCTTAGCTTACCCATATTCCCTTTGCTAGTGTCGATGAAGAAGGAAGATTTTTCTATCCTTGGCATCAATATTATGCTGATACTGATTGTATTTGGATGGCGAATGAATTTCATCCCATCAGCTAAATACTCAATTTAATCTTTGTAACTTAATTGGAGTCAATCATGTTAAATGAAATTTTTGCGGCTAATGATGCCTATAAATTCCTGAAAGTAGAAGACTATTTTTATCGTTATAAAGAATGGGAAAAATTAGAAAAAGTCACTTCTCATTCTTTTGACCAAGATAGCGAGCGTCTCAGTCTTAAATTTACCAAAGCCGACGGGAGAAACTGCTGTCTGTTAATTCAATTTATTCAAAAAGATACTTTTCGTGTGCGATTCAATCCCAGTTACGAATCTGGTGAACAATATCCTACAGAAAATACTCGCTCGGTTGTTATGGATAGCATTGAAGAACTTAGAACAGTTCTCAAAGCTAGTGAAAATTTCCAAGTAAGTATTCAGGAAAATAATGAACAAGTTGAACTGAAAACACAAGGGACAGATGACCATCCTAGCTTAAAAATGGTTGTCAAGTTTAATCCTTTTGTGATTGAAGTGTTTTGCTTCTCTACCGAAACTAATGACTATTTCAGAGTTTGGCAAACCGCTAATCCTGGAATCTACTATACTTCTAATGGAGCAGAAGATTATGCCATTATCCAAGCGGTAAATAAACCAGCTACTGCCAAATATATTGGCTTTGGGGAACAAGGAGGACAGGGTTTAACCAAAAATACAGCCCAGTTGAATTATTTCAACTTTGATAATATGCGCTATCGACAGGTTTATAATCGAGGTCCTTTAGATGACAGAGAACCCCTTTACCATTCTGATCCTTTCTTTTTTGAATTTAATGGTGTTCCCGATCAAAAGAGTGTTAATGCCATTTTTATTGATAACCCCGGTCAAATCTTGGTTGATGTGGGTTATATGAATTCTGGTCGCTATATGTTTGGAACTCGCTTTGGTATCTTAGATTACTTTTTCTTTTTAAATAGTGAACCCCGTCATGTCTTAGACGATTTTACCTCAATTGTCGGTCGTCCCCGTTTAAAACCTCGCTACATTTTAGGCTATCATCAGGGATGTTATGGTTATGATAGTCGAGGTAGTGTCGAATGGGCTGTTGGAAAATATCGAGATTATCAGATTCCTTTGGATGGTCTTCATATTGATGTAGATATTCAACATAACTACCAAACTTTTACCATTGATACTAATAAGTTTCCTGACCCTTTATCAATGTTTGATAATTTGCGAAAAAAGGGGTTAAAATGCAGTACAAATATAACTCCTGTTATTAGTAACAAAGATATCAATTATCAGACCTATCAGGAAGGATTAAGCAATAGTTATTTCGTCTTAGATAAACGTTATGACCCCGATAATCCTGCTAGTCGCTCCTATCAGTGCTATGGTGGAGGCAACGAATATCGTCCCAATGATCCCGATAAAATACAAGGATTTAACAGTGGTCAACCTTATATCGGAGAAGTTTATTATGGCAATGATGCCTATGGCAATGAGTTAGGAACGCCAGGTCATTATCCTGATTTTGGGCGAGGCGAAGTGCGAAAATGGTGGGGAACCCAATATCAATATCTCTTTGATATGGGGTTAGAAATGGTCTGGCAAGATATGACAACCCCTGCTATTCGTGAGACTCGTGGGGACATGAAAGGGTTTCCTTTTCAACTCTATGTGACCAGTGATTTTATTTCTGGTGTCACGCCTCAATTAACCCCTGCAATTAAAGTCTGGAACCTTTATGCTTACAATCTCCATAAAGCGACTTATCATGGACTAAATTATCTACCTGGACGGGATAATAAACGCAACTTTATCATTGGGCGAGGTAGTTTTACTGGCTCTCATCGCTTTTCAGGATTATGGACGGGAGATAATGCTTCGGATTGGGATTTTCTGCGGATGAATGTTTCTCAGGTTCTTTGCTTGGGAATGTGTGGACTTGCTATCTGCGGTCAAGATATCGGTGGTTTTGAAACCTCATCTATAGATAATGGTGAATGGGCAAGTCCAGAGCTTTTAATTCGCTGGACAGCAGCCGGTGCTTTCTTACCTTGGTTCAGAAATCATTATGTCCGAAAAGGACGCAAGGAATTTCAAGAACCCTTTATGTATTTAGAATACTTCCAAGAAAGGAATCTGCCTATTCCTCAACCCCAAGATTTGTATGCAATGGTATTGCCGATTTGCAAACATTATATTGAATTGCGCTATCGGTTGATGCAGCTTTTCTATGACTGCCTTTTCGAGAATTGTTTGGATGGAATGCCGATTTGCCGTCCTATGTTTCTTAATGATCCTCAAGACCAGTCTCTTTATAATGATAAAGAATATTTCCTTGACAACCAGTTTTTTGTTGGAAAGGATCTTCTCATTTCTCCTGTTACCAAACCTCAAGCGGAGACGAATGGAGGTAAATGGGATGTTTATCTACCCCAAGGTAGTAATTGGTATTGTTTTATGAACAACCAACTACCTTTAGCCAGTTTAGTTGAAGGAGGAACGACGATTCGAGATTTTGATGCGAATCTTAATCTTGAGGGGAAACACATTAATTTCATCGTTCCTATCTATGTTCGTTCAGGTGCAATTATTCCCATGATTGAGCTTGAACAATATGTAGGAGAACTGAATCAGCAAGGTAAACCCAATCCTATTACTTTGAATATTTACCCCGGTCAAAGTGGTGAATATACAATGTATTTAGATGATGGGGTGAGTCGTTCTTCAGCAGTGGACAAACCGGAAGAGCAAGGGGGTGATCCACTAGCGAAGAGTGAATATCGCCAAACTCAGATTACCCATCAATACATAGCACCGAAAAATCGTGAGATTAAGATAGAGCGTATTCATGATAAATATACGCCTAAGTACGAGACGTTTTTCTTTGTTGCTATTTTGCACGATCCTTCTGAAACTCAGGGAAGCTCTGGTTCTTTGAATAAAGTTATTCTCAACAATCAAGAAATCCAGAAATTAGGCAATGGAGATTATAATGCCCTCAATGGGGCTAGTTTGAATGCTTGGTATTATAACCCAACCATTAATATTAGCTTTATTAAGGTATTTGATAATCTCCCTTCGGTCACGATAACTTTGGAGTATGCTTAGACCCACATTATGTGGTGTCTTCAAAATAAAGTTTTGACTGCCTGTAAATAAATAAAAAACAGGCAGTCGAAACCTTATGTCCACAGCTTATTTTTTTTTGTTCTTCGTTACTTGGTATGGTTTGATCGGGGGGCATAAATCGACTAAATCCTTATCCTGCAAAAGACTTAATTGATTAGTTCGTTCTAGTCGGGTGTGGGGTAAAATCGGTGCGATCGGCTTTCTCCATGGCTCAGGTTTTAGCATATATCGTGTAAATGCGCTAATATTCAAACTAAAGCCGTCCTCAAAAGACGGGGTTTGGGAATCAATTTTTCGATGACGACAATAATCGACGAGTTAAGGCAACAATGGCAAGATCGCCTCCGGCAAACAGAGGATTCCTTAACCGATCGCGAACGGGATACCATTATCAATTGGTTACTCGGTGAAGATAGCCAACGTTGGGAAAATTTAGACGAGAGAGATTTAGAAATCGCTAAACGGGGATTAGTCTATCTTTGGCAAATTCTGCGGCAACGCTATCTCAAGGTTAGTCCCACCCGCGCCTATCGTAACCTGATCGATCGTCTCGGTGCTTGTGTCACTCTCCGGCAAAAAATTCGCACTTGGGTTTCCTTAAGTCGCGATCGTCGGCAAGCGGTGGCCGATGTCTTGCAGGAAATTATTCAAGAGATGTTAAATAGCGATCGCTATCTGCAATCCCAGTTAGCATGGATCGCTCGTTGTACCAACGATCAAGCTACTCGCGATCAGCTGCTGTTAGCCACCCTAGAGGAATACGCCCTGCGTCCGATCCGCAATCAACCCCTGTTAGCCTATCGTTTTGTTAATTATCTCCGTCGTCAATCGAGAAGCGGTATCACTAATGTGCCGCGGCAAGAAATGATCCGGATTCTCTCCGATGAAATTAGTGGCGATGAGGGGGAAAATAGCTTAAGTTTACTGGATCAAAATGCGATCGCTACCGACGAAGATCAACGCACTTGTCAAGAAGCGCAAATTCTCCGGGCAAAAGTTCAAGAGAGTTTTGCTAGGTATCTAGAGGAAAATGTTAGTCCGGAGGCGGTGACTTGGTTTAACCTCTATCTAGGGGGCGAAAGCCAAGATGCGATCGCCAAAGCGATGAATATTCCCATTCAACGGATTTATCGTATCCGGGAAAAAGTTGGCTATCATGCGATTAAGGTTTTTGCCCTCAAGGAAGGGACAGAATTAATCAGTGAATGGTTACAAATCAGCCCGAAAGAGCATAATTTTGGCTTAACTCTCAGTCAATGGCAAAGTTACTATGCTGGCCTTTCTCCCACGGGTAAAAGCGTTATCGATGGCTTAAAAGCGGGTAAAACCCTTGAGGAAATCGCCGGGGAATTAAACTGTAAACGCACGCAAGTGGTCAAAGAATGGACGAAACTTTATCTAAGCGCCCAAAGTCTCAGGACAAAAACCTAATCAGTTATCAGTTATCAGTTATCAGTTATCAGTTATCAGTTATCAGTTATCAGTTATCAGTTATCAGTTATCAGTTATCAGTTATCAGTTATCAGTTATCAGTTATCAGTTATCAGTTATCAGTTATCAGTTATC
>NZ_JAPZSO010000089.1:0-11979 GCF_027531715.1 Microcystis sp. LE19-8.1F
CTAGGTCTGCATACTGTAATTCTTGGGCTGCCCATTTCTCCATTTTTTTGCTCACCTCCACCTTAATTCCTTCTTTCAAAACTATACCTATCAATCGTTTCCCCTTTTTTTAAGTTTCTTCTCTTTTTGTTAAGAAAGATCTGACTAATGGATAGCTGATTAAGGGGGGTGCCGATCCCCCCTTAATTTCCCCTTAATAAGGGGGGAGCCGACAATTTTTAACACCTACCTACTTACGGCGATTCCTCTATCCATCTGGCACAGACAACTCCTTATTGGATAAGCCTTGACCCTTAGAAGATGTACCAGACTGAGCCTGAATCCGCCGTAGCAGTTATCCTAATAGTGAAGTAGGAAGTTTTCCTTTGGGGGAGTTAGAAGCCGATCGCCGGTCAAGGAAAAACCCGAAATTCAACCTATTCCCTGGGATCAAAATCTGGCAGCGTCCCCAGCTTGCGGATGGTCACTTTAACATCCATAGACAAATAGTCATCGGCATCACCAAACCAAGAATCGGAAAGAGGTATGATTTGACCGGGATGACGAGCGATCGCCACTCGAATTAAATCAAAGCCGGCGGTAATTTGATTAGTCGGATCATAATTACGCCAACCGGCCCCCGGTAGATAAACCTGTAACCAAGCATGGGTAGCGCCAGAGCCAGTCATCCCCACTTCGCCACCGTCGAGGGCAGCATCGTAGAGATAGCCACTGACAAAACGACAGGCTAAACCCAATCTTCGCAAAGCTTCGATCATCAACCAAGCATAATCGCGACAAGTTCCCGACTTTAGCCGCAGGGTTTCTCCGGGGGATTGAGTTCCTTCACTCTCCCGGGCTTGGTAGGTAAAATTATCTTTGATAGCCGCCATCATTCTTTCCATGACATCGAGGGTATCATCTTGGTCCCCCGCTACAAAACTTTTGGCCCAAGCTGCCAGGCTGCCGTCGGCATCCTCGGCGTGGGGACGCATAAACGCCACTAGATCTAACCATTCATCGGGGGTGTACTGGATGGGAATTTCGATCGCCCGTTGAGCGAGGGGAAAATCAGCGATCGCTTTTAAGCCAAAATGTTCTGCCCGTAATCGACAGGTAACGATTAATTCTGACGCTGCTTCGGCGAATTCAAGCCCTACCACGTTGTTAGATAGAGTATCCATAGTCCAGCGCGTTTTGGCGGCAATATTCGCTTCTACAGAATAACTGATAATTCTTTCACCGTGACCGGCACTAGGCAAAAAAATCGCCCGATGTTCCCCAAAAGTTACCGGTTTACGATAATGATAGGTGGTGATGTGTTCCAAGTCGTAGATGACACTCATCCTGATTATCCTTAATAAAGTAGCTGGTTATAATTGAAGATAAATCCCCCCTTGATCCCCCCTTGATCCCCCCTTAATCCCCCCTTGATAAGGGGGGTATCTGACAATTTTTAACACCCACCTACTTAATCACTGATAACCGATAACTGATAACTGATAACTGATAACTGATAACTGATAACTGATAACTGATAACCGATAACTGATAACTGAAATGACCTCTGACCCGTTCCTCGATCGAGCTTGGAATACCGAAGACCTAGAACAAGCACTTCGAGGTGTCGGCACTATTCAAGAAGAACTCAACTATAATCAGGCACGCAATTCTCTGGGCAAACTTGTTGAGCGTCTCGATCTTACCTCGATCGAGAAAATTGGTCTAGAAGCGGAGATCGATCGCCTAGTGGCCCTGCTAGAAAAACTCGATCGATCCCTGATTCAAATTGCCGCTTTTGGACTGGTGGGCCGGGGAAAATCCTCGATTTTAAATGCTCTGGTCGGTCAAGAAATCTTTACAACCGGTCCCCTACACGGAGTTACCCGCACCATTAAAGGGGTAAATTGGCAGTTAAGCAGCGATGATACTTTCCCCAATCTAGCGCGTCTGACCCTGAACGGCCAGGGTAATGCTCAGGTGCAATTGCTTGATACTCCCGGTATTGATGAGGTAGATGGGCAAACGAGGGAAATTCTCGCCTGTCAGGTGGCGCAGCAGGTGGATTTAATCCTTTTTATCATCTCCGGTGATATGACCAAAGTGGAATTTTCCGCCCTGGCCAAGTTGCGGGAAGCAGGAAAACCGATGATTTTGGTCTTTAATAAAATCGATCAGTATCCGGAAGTCGATCGCCTCGCTATCTATGAGAAAATCGCCTCAGAACGGGTGAAAGAATTACTCTCCCCCGATGAGATTGTTATGGTGGCGGCCTCTCCCCTCCTGGCGGAGACGGTTAAAGGGCAGGATGGGCGGCTAAAAACGCAACGATTTCGCGGAAAACCCCAGATAGAAGCTCTGAAACTCAAAATTTTGGAAATTCTAGAGCGAGAGGGTAAATCGCTCGTAGCACTCAATTCTATGCTGTATGCGGACGAGGTAAACGAGCAAATTGTCGCCCGCAAAATGGCTATCCGTGATCGTGGCGCTAATCAATTGATTCAAAAAGCAGTGATGATCAAAGCATCGGCGATCGCTCTCAATCCGGTGACGGTGTTGGATCTGTTTACGGGGGCAGTCATCGATCTAGCCATGATTCTCGCTCTTTCTCGCTTATACGGCATCGATTTAACTCGTCAGGGGGCGATCGCTCTTTTACAAAAAATTGCCCTCAATATGGGTGGCATTAGTGCCAGCGAATTTTTAGCGGTTTTGGGCTTAAGTTCCCTAAAAGGATTACTCGGTCTCTCGATTCCTGCCACTGGCGGTATTTCTCTCCTTCCCTATACTTCGATCGCCCTGACTCAAGCGGGAGTTGCCGGTGTATCCTGTTACGCGATCGGCCAAGTGACGAAAACCTATCTCGCTAATGGGGCCACCTGGGGACCCGATGGCCCGAAGGCAGTGGTGACCAGTATTCTCGATTCCCTCGATGAAACCTCGATTCTCAACCGGATTAAGCGGGAATTAGGCTCAAAATTGGGGGTTGGGGGACTTTTCAGTGATCAGTAAACAGTAAACAGTAATCAGTGAACTGAAGGCAAGAGGCAATAGGCAACAGGCAATAGGCTCCCAGAAAGAATCTGGCAATTCTCCTACCTAAAAAGAAGGCTAGAAACTGAGTAGATTAAAGCTTTTAGCTTAACAAATTTGGTTTTAGATTCGGCCCTTGTGAACTGAAAACTCAAATCTGATAACTGATAACTGATCACTGATCACTGACTCGATCAATCCAAGAAATGCTTGCTATGGACGATCGCCGCTATAATAACTACCGCCCCTTGAATTTGATAGATCAGACGGTAGGCATAGGCAGACTTTTCTCGGATGGTATCATCGTTAAATTCGGCGCATTTTTTCGCTTCTAGGGGACAATTTTCTAAAGAATAGCTTATATCAAGAATTCGACGTACGACGGCCGCCGCGTAGGACGGGGAATCTCGACTAATATAAGATGCGATCGCATCCACGTCTTCAATTGCTTTGGGCGACCAGACAAGGCGATAATTCACTCGATCAGCCATTTGTTTAAAAGACCCTCAACTTCTTCTTGGGGGATTGTATTCTCCAGAGAGGCAGCGTTCAAACTTTGACGCACCTTCTCCAGAACGTATAAATGATACTGAATATCTTCAATTGAACAATCATCTGGTAATTGATTCAAGAGGGATTCAACTTTTTGTCTAATGCTATTCATACAAGTTTGACCGAAGTTTTTAAGGAAAAGTATAAATTTAAGTTATCTATCAACTATCATCTATCATCTATCATCGGATAGAAAATTATAGTTACGCATCCTATCTTATGCCATAGTCCCCAGAAAAGCGAGAAAAAGTTAAGAATAGATAAGGTGATTATCTAGCTTTTGTAACATTGGGGCGGCGATACTGTTAAGAATACTTAATAATTCTCCTATCTGCTCAATCCCCGCAACTTTTAGGGATTATTGACCGATAACCATCTAGCGGCCACAAGACCCCCCCCAATCGCAGCAATTTTTTGTTACATTAGTTTACAGTTCCCTCAACGCCCCAGTGGGTTATTAATTTTAATGTCTTCTTCGGTTCCTTCGTCGGATTTTATACCCTTAATCGGTCAAGAAACAGAAATCTTTAACTGGGCAAAATCCCATTATCGTAACCATACCTTTGCCAAAGATGAAAAAGTAGCCACGCGCCCCGGGCTATTATACTTTGTCGAATCTGGGGCGATTCGTATTGTTGGTAAGGCACAAGTTAACGTTATTGACCAAAAATCCTCCCGTCAACTACCTATGGCCGATAGTGAGGAAGTATTTCTTGGTTTTGTGGGTGCAGGTCAACCTTTTGAGATTGTTTCTCAATTTCCCTTTCAATTACAAGCCCAAGCTCATCTAGACGGAACCGAGTTAGTCTGGTTATACTGGGAAGACCTAGAAAAATGGCCGCAATTGCGATCGGCTGTTATGGAAACTTTTCGCCATCAATACCAGCGTAAGTTATTTTGGTTGAGTATTCTCGGTCAAAAACGCTCCCTCGATCGATTAATGGGGTTCTTGGTTATATTATTGGAAGAATACGGTCAACCCTGTGTAGAAGGCTATTATCTCCCCTATCCCCTAACTCACGCTCAAATTGCCAGCGCCATCGGCACTACCAGAGTCACAGTAACAAGATTAATCGGTAAATTGCGACAACAAAATTCGATCTTTTTTAAGCAGGATAATCTTATCGGATTGCCCAGCTTATTTTTGAGTCAGAATTAATTTTTCTGCGGTGTTGCTGACTCAAGCTACTTGCCAACCGTGCATCCTATCCAAAAGTTAAGTAGGTAGGCGTTAAAAATCATCAGATACCCCCCTTATTAAGGGGGGACTAAGGGGGGATCAGCACCCCCCTTATCAAGGGGTGGCAGGGGGGATCAAACCTAAAATCCATTTTTAATTTAATTATAACCAGCTACTTACTTTGGCTCTAGGTTTTAAAAACCCCACACAAGCAGATTCCCATCGCCAATCAGCAACCCCAGAAATCTATGACCCCTCTATCTGGCAACAAATAACCGAGGTAGCCCATGACTGAACCAATTCCTGATAAATTATCGGAACGAATCGATACAGGTGTTAGAGTCGCAATCGCAGAAGCAATTGAGAGACACCGTCTCTTAGGAGAATCTATCAGCATTTTCAAAGATGGCCAAATTTTCACCTTAACAGCCGCGCAAATTCCGCCAAAATCTGCCAAAAAAACGGAAGTGTAAAAAATTGGTTGACTGTCTCAAATTTCACTATTCATAGAAACAGTTTCACCTATCCGAGGGATTTATATAAAGGTCAATTTTAGCAAATTCCCGTTACGAAAATCAAAACTACATAGTATAATGGTACTGTTAATTATTTTTGGAGGTGTAAATATGACGTTAACAGAAAATCAAAAAAACCTTTTGCGATGGATAGTTCAAGAAGTACGGGCTGGTCATCTTCCCGAGGGCAATATTTTGTGGGGTTGTCAGGTTTTCGGAGGTCCTAGTTGGCCAAATTACACGGGTTCTGATAGCTGTCCTGATGTCGAATTCCCAACGCTCGCTACATTACAAGACCATCGTTATATTAAGTGGCAAAGAATAGCCTCGGATGAATACAAGGGCGCTCTAACAGGAGAAGCTTATGAAGCGGTTGATTCTAACTTTGACGAACCCAATCGCTCGGCTATTCCTCATCTAATTCCCTTGACTGAAGTTGAACATTTAGACTCCGAACTATGGGAGAGAGTCCGTTTTTCTGTGAGTGCGGGTGGAGATAATCCAAAAGCGTGGGATACTGCGATTCGCAATGCGACAGTGGTTTTAGAAGACCGCATGAGGAAACTGGGAAATATTGATAATATTAATCAAAAAGCCACGGGTAATGGTATTGTTAACCTAATTTTTGGAAGCAATAAATCTGTACAAAAAGATAAGCTTCCATCAGAAGAATTAGAGGCATACCGTGATTTATATTCGGGTACAATGAAGCTTTTTCGTAACCGTTACGCTCATCGATTCATCGATCCTAAACCAGAGGAGGGTGGAGAAATTATCGTATTCATTAATTTATTGTTGAAGATGCTAGATAATTTAGATTGGGAGACAGAAAACGAGAATACATAAATCTCTAATTCTTGTCTGGTTTAAATATTCACCGATAATTGTCTTCTAGCTTCGTAGAGGATGACAGCAGTAGCGATCGCAACATTTAAAGATTCTACACCACCAAAGAGGGGAATTTTCACCGTTTCATCGGCTAAAGCCGCTAATTGGGGCGATAAACCGGCTCCTTCATTGCCTAACAAGATTAAAGTCGGACGGGTAAAATCAATCTCCCAATGGCTTTTGGTGGCTGTGGGTAAAGTCGCGATCGCTTTTACCCCCTGTGCTTGATATTTTTTCACTAAAGCCGATAAATCCGATTCTACCACTAGGGGCGATCGAAACCATTCCCCGGCGGAACTGCGGATCACTTTGGGGTTATCGATTTCGACGCTATCAAGACTTAACCAGATACCCTGTACTTCCGTAGCCACGGCAGTGCGGATAATAGTGCCGAGATTACCCGGATCCTGCAATCTTTCCAAAACTAAGCCCAATTGTAGCGGATTTTGGGGGACTGGATGAAGGTGATGACGGGAAATAGTGGCAATCACACCATCGGGATTAACCGTTGTTGCTAGGGAAGCGAGGACTTCTGGGGAAACTATCTCGACTCGTTTGGCTTGATTTTGAAGCTTCTCTGCTAATTGTCCCTGTCTTTGCCGCCACTTTTCAGTATAACAAACCGTCTCTAGGGAACAATTCAGGGCTAAAGCCGTCTCTAGTAAGTGCGTTCCCTCAATTAAGGACAAATTCTGCTCCTGTCGCTCTCTAGTGCGGTGTAGCTTGCGAATTTGCTTGATTAAAGGGTTTTGAACACTGCTAATCATAGCCAATCGGATTTTTCACCCCGCTAGGGCTACCCTAAACAACTGCGTCTTGAGGGAGATAATGCGGAACTCGGGACTTGAACCCGAAAGTCTTTGCAGACACTAGAACCTGAATCTAGCGCGTCTACCAATTCCGCCAGTTCCGCATTCTTCTTTCACAATCTTTTATTATACTATCGGACAATCCATAAGTCAAGATAGTTCAGATAATTAAGACAAAAATCGCTTTTCGGGGTAGAATCACGAATAATTTCCTCAAAAATCTGATAAAATGCAGTGTCATTTTGCCGAAGCTCTCCTTAGCCAAGACTGCCAACCAAGATAAATGAATCATCCTATGACCATCGATACCGAGCATCCCTATTTAGAAATTCAAGGTCGTCACTCTCTCAAGGGTGAAGTCAAGATCAGTGGTGCCAAAAATGCCGCTCTAGTGATTATGGCGGGAGCTTTACTCTGCTCCGACGAGTGCCAGATTAGTAATGTACCTGCCCTGGCCGATATCGAGCGGATGAGTCAAATTCTCTCGGCTTTGGGCGTGCAAGTCAGTCGCACCGGAGATAGACTAGAGATTGATGGCAGAGACCTCAAACAAGCTCAAGCACCCTACGATCTCGTCTCCCAGTTGCGGGCCAGTTTTTTCGCCATTGGACCGATTTTAGCCCGTTTAGGAGAAGCAAAAGTTCCCCTCCCCGGCGGCTGCGCCATTGGGGCCAGACCAGTGGATCTGCACGTTAGAGGCCTACAGTCAATGGGTGCAGATGTATTAATTGATCGTGGCATGGTACACGCCCGCGTTAAGGGTAATGGTCGTCTGAAAGGGGCGAATATTTATCTGGATTATCCCAGTGTGGGAGCGACGGAAACCCTAATGATGGCGGCGACTTTAGCGTTCGGGGAAACCATTCTCGGTAATGCGGCCCAGGAGCCGGAGGTGATTGATTTAGCCAATTTTTGTGTTTCCATGGGGGCAAAAATTCGCGGTGCCGGGACCAATACAATTGTCATCGAGGGAGTTTCCCGTCTGCACAGTACCGATTACAGTATCATTCCCGATCGCATTGAAGCCGGGACTTTACTGATAGCCGGGGCAATTACCCGCTCAGAAATTAGTCTTTATCCCGTGATTCCCAGCCATTTAGCTTCGGTAATTGCCAAACTGCACGAAATCGGTCCGGAAGTGGTGGAAGATGGTCCCAATCGTCTCCGGATTATCCCTAGAGACTTAAAAGCCACCGATATCGAAACCCTGCCCTATCCGGGTTTTCCCACGGATATGCAGGCCCAATTTATGGCTCTATTAACTTTAGCCGAGGGCAGTAGCGTGGTTAATGAGACGGTTTTTGAAAACCGTCTGCGTCATGTGGCCGAATTAAAGCGTCTGGGAGCAGATATCAAGGTCAAAGGAAATGTGGCTTTAGTGCGCGGTGTGCCTTTCCTCTCCGGGGCGCCGGTGATGGCCACGGATCTACGCGCTTCGGCAGCTTTGGTGGTAGCAGGATTAGCAGCCCAGGGGACTACTATTGTGCAGGGACTCCATCACCTCGATCGAGGTTACGATAATTTAGAGGGTAAATTAAGAGCATTAGGGGCAAATTTACGCCGGGTTGATCCTTTGGCCTCAGAATTGGCTACCCTGACCCAATCTTAACAGGATGATTAGTTATCGCTGTTCTATCAGTGTTGAGGATTCCCGTGAGCAACACCGATAGAACAGCGTTAATCGTGCTTAGTTGTTCTATATTGACGGAACCTTTCATCAGCGATCGCATTCACCAAATCTTAGCCATTACTAATACAAACCCCGGCAATTCTGGATCACCACTAATGGTTTCAGGAGCATTTAAAATCTCCGGTTCTTGATGGGGACGATAAATATAGACTTGGCGATTTTGGCGATCAATTAACCAACCCAATAAAGTACCATTGGCAATATATTCCTCCATCTTTTTCTGCAAACTGGATACCGTATCACTAGCAGAACGCAATTCAATGACAAAATCGGGACAGATGGGGGCAAAAGAGGCTTTTTGTTTTTCTGTTAAAGCATTCCAGCGTTCTAATTTAATCCAAGCAGCATCGGGTGAACGAGTCGCACCATTGGGCAGCGTAAAACCCGCACTAGAATCAAACCCAAGCCCCGTTCCATCTAGTTCTGACCAACTCCCCAGTTGCAGAGCTATATTAAAATTGCGATTACCCGTATCTGAAAAAGCAGGAGGCATAACGATCACTTCTCCACTAGCGCTGCGTTCAATGCGTAAATCTCGATTGGCTAAACAAAATTCATAAAATTGCTCCTCCGTCATCGGCATAATCCAAGGAAGATCAATCATCAGAGGAGCCGAGGTCGCTTGCACAAGTAGTGTCGTCATATTTTCGCCCTACTCAAGAATTACACGAATTAACAACTGAATGCCCTTCAATCTTAACTTAGCTCTAGTCATCGGCATTATTGACTACTAAAAGATAGAAGGCGATCGCTCTTATCGTTGCCAAAGAAGCCTGACGGAGAGGAATGTAAATATTTATAAAAATGTAGCTTAGAATACAGTTCGGGGGGGGGTAATGTGTATCATACGGACGTGAAATTAACACTGTAAAGTTAACACAGGAGAAAGATAATGAATCACGTTTGGTATTTCTCACTAGGAGCAGTTTTTGGGGCGGTTGTCTCCGCTCCGATGGCGGCATATTCCTTTCCCATAGCATCCCCAGGCACTGAAGGGATAAAAGTGTTGGTAAGTAATACTTCTCCAGTAATAGCGACTTATGAGGGCAATTCTGCCTCGTTCAGCAACAGTTTGTACTTAATGCTTGATGGATTAGGCAACCCTGGTGACGATGGAGATTTTTCTAACGATCTTTTTATCTTCAATAATCTCTCTTCGACAGTGGGTAGTACGGTATCATTAGGTTCTTTTTCTATCGGTGCTGAATTGATATTCCGACTGTTTGTCCAAAATACAGGGAATAACTTTTTTACCGGACCCGCTAGCCGAAATCCAGACAACAAGACTCATGCCAGAGTGCAAGAAAACTGGATGCCAAACAAAACTTTAGTCAGCTTTGAAGATCTGTTTAATGGTCCATTTAATTACAATGACCTGAGCTTCTCTTTTACCAATACCAACACCGGTACTATGCTAGTGCCTGAACCCACCTCAACCCTCAGTCTCCTCGTCCTCGGCACTCTCGGCGCAGCTTCAACCCTCAAGCGCCAATTGAAATCCTCCAAATCCTCAGAAAAAGAAACCACAAAAGTCTCCTAATACCATCAATAAAATCCGACAATTCCCTTTCATTAATTAGAGGGGTTTTTATCAGTTGTCATACTAAATCCGTTGAGTAACGCACAGAAAACGGGTTTCTCGGAGAAACCCGTTTTCTATCCGCAAGCAAGATTTGAGCATAATTCAGCAGATAAACTACCATTAATGCTTGGGTATAGTTTTTCCTGGCTTGGGGGGATTGAAAGTTTAATTTTCCCTGAATCTTTCTAACAGTTCTGAGCGAGATAAATTAGCCAGAGAAAGAAGTAAACCGGTGCGTTCCGAGATAGGAAGTTGGGCAATCTGTCCCACCAGACTAGATAATTCTGCATCTAGGCTGCCAAAGCGTCCTTCCAGAAGACTGGTTATCAGGGAATACCGTTCTTCTAAACTGCCTCGTTGTATCCCTTCTTGTATCCCTTCTTGTATCCCTTCTTGTTTCCACTCTTCTCGTTGTTGTAAATAAGCTGGTGATAGGTTCATAATGTCCTCCTGTTCTTCGGCACTTAAATTATCTCTTAATTCCAAACTCTTGCGCCAGTTGGCCAGAATTTCCAGTAAATTCTCTTGGAAAGGATTACCTTCAGGTAATTGCACTAATTCTTCTACTGCCCGTTTCTGCGTCCCTCCTTTCCCTAGCACCCTCAACCATAAAGTCTCGTTATTGACTGGTAATTGATGGATGGCGACGATTCCTGTTTTGAATAGGCTAGGGGAAAAATAAACTCCTTTTCCCCACTCCTCTTTCATTCCCTCTTCCGGTAGGAATGAAGGGGGGATTCCCACGACTTCTTCAATCATTCTCGCCGAAAAAGTAGGCGTTAAAATCCAGAGAACTGGTAGTTCAGCTTCTGTTAGAGTTTTGTTTGTCCTTTTCGCCTTCCTCAAGACCTCGCCATGAACCGCATATAACTTTGAGATGCAACTGCGAATCTCTACCTCGGAGGGTGGGTTACGGAAAGGTTCAAATAAGCAGCAAGTCGCCGCCATTTTACCGAGTATGCCCAAGGGTAATTCAGTCCTTGATGCTGAACTGGCTGGTTCAAACCAGACATCGATTTCTTGGACTTCACTCTTGACTTTCTTGCTCTTTTTAATCGTTCCCAGAGACGCTAAGAGTTCTTCTAAATATTCCTTGGCAAATTGGTCGTGAATTTGGCGAGTCATTGCAGGGGATAATTAAGCCGAGAAAGTGCATTAACAATCTTGTTAGATCATAGCAAGTTTTGAGAATTTATCGGCTCTTCTAGGTTCTGTGTGATAAGTTTAACTTAAGTAGCTGGTTATAATTAAATTAAAAATGGATTTTAGGTTCGATCCCCCCTGCCCCCCTTGATAAGGGGGGTGCCGATCCCCCCTTAATCCCCCCTTGATAAGGGGGGTGTCTGATAACTTTTAACGCCTACCTACTTATATAGTAGCGATCGGTCTTTGTGTCCTTTGTGTCTCTGTGGTTCTTTACACTCATTGCTTAAAGGCCCCTTCAAGTTCCCAGAGCTTAGTCACCAATATTCCGAAAGTGACGGAAAAGGGATAATCTTCCACTCAATTGCCCAAAATAAAGGCTAGAATCGAAATATAGTATCGATCGCTACGGATTTTTCATGAATTACAGAAAATTTTGCTTGGCTTTTTTGCTGTCCCTTATCCTCATCAACACCGGATTAGTTATGCCTAGTTACGCAAACGAAAGAGAATTGAGGACAATTACCGTAACGGGAGAAGGAATAGAAAATATCGCCACTTCTCAAGCAATAGTGCGCTTAGGGGTAGAAATTCAAGGCAAAGAAGCG
>NZ_JAPZSO010000076.1:0-25900 GCF_027531715.1 Microcystis sp. LE19-8.1F
CCTCACCCCCCACCCCACACCCCATCACCCCACACCCCACACCCCACACCCCACTTCCCCACTTCCCCATCACCCCACACCCATCCCTAAGCGCCGCAATTCCGGAGATTATATAAAAAAACACCCAGAACAATCGAGGTGATGGACAATACTAAAGGTTGTGTAGGTCATCAGAAAAGCCCTTTCAGGGTAAAATACTATGAAACTAGCGTCACGAGTCAATCAAGTCACCCCCTCCCTTACCCTAGCTATCGACTCTCTGGCCAAGGAAATGAAGAAAAACGGCGAAGATGTCTGTAGTTTTAGCGCCGGGGAGCCAGATTTCGACACACCCACTCACATCAGAGCTGCCGCGAAAAAGGCCCTCGATGAGGGAAAAACTCGCTACGGACCGGCTGCCGGGGAAGCGGGGTTAAGAAAAGCCATCGCCGAGAAATTGCTGCGGGATAATCAACTAGCATACAATGCCGATAATGTCATCGTCACCAATGGCGGTAAACAGTCTCTCTACAATCTAATCATGGCGTTAATTGAAGCGGGGGACGAAGTGATTATTCCCGCACCCTACTGGTTGAGTTATCCTGAAATGGTGACGTTAGCGGGAGGAACATCGGTTATCGTCAATACTAGCCTAGAGAATCAGTATAAAATCACCCCCGAACAGCTAGAAGCGGCAATTACACCGAAAACTAAATTATTTGTTCTCAATTCTCCCTCTAATCCCACCGGCATTGTCTATACTCCCGAAGAAATCGCAGCTTTAGCAAAAATTGTGGTTGAAAAGGATATTTTAGTGGTTTCTGATGAAATTTACGAGAAAATCCTCTATGATGGCGCAATTCACCGCAGTATCGCTTCTTTTGGCCCAGAAATCTTTCAGCGCAGTATTATTAGTAATGGTTTTGCTAAAGCTTTCTCGATGACGGGGTGGCGCGTCGGTTATGTGGCAGCACCGGTGGAAATTGTCAAAGCTATGACTAAGATCCAAGGTCATAGTACCTCTAATGTCTGCACTTTTGCCCAATACGGTGCGATCGCTGCTTTGGAGAGTCCCCAAGATTGCATCGAGGAAATGGTCAAAGCTTTTAGCCAGCGCCGACAGTATATTTTAGAACGAGTGCGAGCAATCCCCGAACTCAATTGTCCTACTCCCAACGGTGCTTTTTATTTGTTTATCGATATTAGTCAAACTGGTTTAAAATCCCGGTATTTTTGTCAGAAACTTCTCGAAACCCAAAAAGTAGCCGCTATCCCCGGTATTGCTTTCGGTGCCGATGATTGTATTCGTCTTTCCTATGCTACAGACCTAAAGACAATTGAAAAAGGATTCGATCGCATTGATAAGTTTATCGGCACTTTGTAGGATGATTACTGTATCTGTTAGGGTGAATTTTGTTCGCCCTTTTTTTGGGTTTTAACAGCCAATTATCTGTAATTTCTAGAGGTATTAAGATGAGTGGGATCAAGTTAGAAGATATTAGGGAAATTACCAAGAATACTCAAGGAAAAGGATATTTAATTATCTTTAATGATAACAGAGTAATTATTTTATAGCGTTTTTCAGTCTGCTGAGGTACAAAAGTTATGGGTTTTAGGCAAAAGGCAAGAGGCAAAAGTCAAAAGGGAAGAAAAATATGTGTACCTCACTAGCTTAGGAAACGCTATATATAAAAAAAGAACTATTGCTGCTTTGCTAACTCTGATTAGGTATGGAGAAGGTTGTGAGAGCGATCTAACTAATGCGACCAATAATTTGCAAGAGATAAAAACTATACTCAAGGGTAAAATTCCTGAAAATTTAATTCAAGATTCCTATGCTGATGCTAATAAACCCTTTAGCGAACTTTGGAATGAAGAGGGATTTAATTTTATTTCTGATCCTCCAGGACAAAAAAGATTAGGCAGTCAAAAATATATTTTAGATAGTTCCGATCATCAACGACTTTTTACCACTACTAAACCACCGATTAGAACACCTCCCTCATCCCTAATTCAGAGAAATATCTTAGAACAACAAAAAAATAAATGTAATTTTTGTGGCTCAATTCTTAAAAAGAAAGAAAATATCAATCAAAATACCTATGCTAGGGATCGAGTGCGTTTAGTTTGGGATCATCGGATTCCCGTAGAAAAAGGTGGAAATAGTGCCGATGACAATTTTCAAGCTCTCTGCTTCTATTGTAATAAATGCAAATGGCAAATCTGTAATCTTTGTAACTATGCTCCTGATAAATGTTCAGAATGTGTCTTAGCTTTTCCTGAAGTAACTAAGATTATTTTCCCCAGTCAAGAAAATATTGAAGACCGGCTAAATCGAGCTAATTGAGTGATTTAGTAATATTTATACCAATATGTTTAATGACTGGGGGACAGACAGCGTTAGAAAGTTGTTTAATAGCAGCGGTGCGAGAAACAGGAAAATAATAATCATCGGGAAATCCCATTAATCTTTTTATTTCTAAGAGACTTAAATGTCTTCTTTCCTTGCTATACACTGGAATCATGGCACCACCACCGCTAACACTAACCGCAAAAGTAGGAAAGGGTTTTTGGATAGAAATTGCTCGGATGCCACTAGATCTCATTTGATAAATACAATTATCATAATCTACATTAACACTTGCCCTTTCAATACTTATTCTTGTTTTTGGCAGTTGAAAAGATAATTGTTCGGCAGTAATTCTGCCAGCATAATAATCAATATACTGCTGCCATTTTTCCGATATGGGAATTGAATAATCTCCCGGAACAATAATTTTTTCAATACCCACTTCTGCATGGCAAGGTTGGGGAAATTGAAAGTTTTTAATTCCTAAATCCTTGCGGAAAGCCAATAAAAAAAAGCGAGGTCTTGATTGAGGAATTTGGAAATATTTACTATCGATAACTGCATAAAAAGCCAGATAATTTATTTCTTTTAACTGGATTAATATATCTTTTAATATCTGCCCTTGATTTAAGCGCACGATATTACTAACATTTTCAAGAAAGATAACTTTAGGCTTTTTTTCATGGCAAATTCTCAGAATTTCCTGAATGGCTAGTCCGCGACTGTCTTGCCAACCTTTTTGTTGTCCTGCTCTGGAAAATGGCTGACAGGGAAATCCTCCACAAAAAACCTCAAAATCGGGAAGTAAGCTAGGAATTAAAGCTTCAACATCTTGCGGTTTTATGGATTCATGAAAATTGTGATTGTAGGTTTTCACACAATCTGGGTTATTTTCGTTGCTAAAAACACATTGCCAACCGATTTGTTCAAGACCGAGACGAAAGCCACCAATTCCCGCATAAAAATCGGCAAAAGTCAAGCAACTATGGGTAAAATTTTTGTTAGCTGGACGAATCGGTAACTGGTTCATAATGTTGATTGAATAACCGAGAGTCTTATCTATTTTCTCAGATATTTTTGTACTAAATGCCCAAGGGGACAGATGGACAGACAGGGGGAGAATGTGATTGACTTTCCCTAGGGGCTTTTGTTAAGTTACATTAAGCCCTAGAATAAAATCCTAGGGAGTTAGACGAAATTCTCTCGATCGCTCGGTCTTATCTGCTCCTAGCTGAGACAGAGAAAAGATAGCGCATCGAGAAACAGAAAACTTGAGCTACTCAAGCCTTCGTCAATACTGCTCTGTCATCTATCTTGAGTTATAACCTAGTGTCCCAAACCCTACCTAAACCCTCCCTAAAAAGAGAATTTTTGCCATTTACCCTACAGGATGTCCGTCTAGCTATCCCGGCCCGTTGCTTCCAATCAAGCGTTTTTCGCTCTTTAGCTTACTTTTTTTTTGATATTGGCATCATTACCCTGCTTTACTGGATAACTTACCAGATTAATCAAGCTTGGTTCTTCCCCCTTTTTTGGTTTATGCAGGGAACCATGTTTTGGGCCTTATTTGTTGTCGGTCATGATTGCGGTCACGGTTCCTTTTCCCGTTATCGTTGGTTAAATAACTTAATCGGTCATCTCAGTCATACTCCCATTCTCGTACCTTTCCACGGTTGGCGCATCAGTCATCGCACCCATCACGCTAATACCGGCAATATCGACACCGATGAAAGTTGGTATCCCGTCACGGAAACCCAGTATAACAATATGGCTTGGTACGAAAAATTAGCTCGTTTTCAGCTAATTTTATTCGTTTACCCCCTCTATCTTTTCCGTCGTTCCCCTAATAAACAGGGGTCCCATTTTATGCCCGAAAGCCCCCTCTTTCGCCCCTCGGAACGCTGGCAGGTACTGACTAGCACCGTTTGCTGTACCTTTATGTTAGGTCTATTAATCGGGGTGGGTATCAGCTACGGCTTTTGGTTTCTGTTTAACTACTACATCATGCCCTATATCGTCTTTGTGGTTTGGTTAGACCTGGTGACATTCCTACACCACACCGAAGATGATATTCCCTGGTATCGCGGTCAAGATTGGTACTTTCTCAAAGGGGCGCTTTCTACTATCGATCGCGATTATGGCATCTTTAATCCCATCCATCACCAAATTGGTACTCACGTCGCCCATCACATTTTTATCACTATTCCCCACTATCATCTCCAAGAAGCAACCGAGGCTATCCGTCCCGTCTTAGGAGACTATTATCGCGTCTCGAAAGAACCGATTTTCAAGTCTCTCTGGCGGTCCTACCGCAATTGTCATTTTGTCAGTGACCAAGGCAGTAAGGTTTTTTACCGCAAAAACTAATCCTATCTTAGTTATGAGGGGGAAACGGCAGAAAAATCCCCCTCCTCCTCTCACACCGAGAATAGTTGCCAAAACTAGCGGTAAAGTCTTTGTCTTTATTTGATTCATTGGCAAGGAATTAAGCTGATGCAGTGAAATTGAACGACTTACAAAGGGAATGACATTGGCAGAATTGGCCAAGAATCAAACAAATATCCAAGCGGTTCTCTAGGATTTGATCATTTTGCTTTTCAACAGCTACTGACAAGAGGATATTAAGCGCCTAGAATCTAAAAATTTACGATCAAGCAGGTCTAAAGAGTGAATTTTTATGATACTGTCTATTGTACTAGCTCAATTATAACTTTGCTATAAAAGATTAATTACTCAGACAGCAAAAAAAGTGGCAGATTATGACACAGGCAATCCTTACTCAAATCTTGAATCAGCTTGAGACTCTTGAGCTAAAAGAACTTCAGCTGCTTAATCAGAAGATTCAACAGTATCTTATGGATAAAGAAGAAGCTGACAAACAAGCGGTATTTCACCAATCTCTTCTTGATGCTGGATTAGTCAAGCAGATTAAGCGTCCTTCATCTCAACCGATAACTGAGCGACGATTGATTGAAATCGAGGGAAAACCTATTTCAGAAACGATTATTGAGGAACGCCGTTAAATGGCACTTTATTTCTTAGATAGTAGTGCCTTGGTCAAGCGTTATATCAGCGAAACCGGTTCAGCATGGGTATTGGAATTATTTACTGATGCTTTAAATAATGAAATATTTATTGCCGCAATCGCCAAGGTAGAAATTGTGGCTGCTATTACGCGAAGATCCCGCACTGGAAGTATTAGCGTTACGGATGCAACGGCAATAGTTCATCAGTTGAGAAAGGACTCGCTTAAAGATTATCAAGTCATTGAAATTACCGAAAGTATAATTAATTCAGGAATGGTATTAGCGGAAACTTATGGTTTAAGAGGTTATGACGCAATCCAGTTAGCAGTAGGTTGTGCTGTTAATACACTTTGCCTAGCTAGTGGTTTACCTTCTATCACTTTTGTCTCGGCAGATAATGAATTGAATGTCGCTGTGATCAGTGAGGGATTGCTGATGGAAAATCCTAATAATCATCCGTCTTAAGTAAGCGATAAGCTGTGAACTCTGAAATTTTTAGAGTTTAAAAAGGGGGAAAAAATAGTCCCCTTCAAGGGAGTAAATGAAGGGGCATTTATTGTATTTTAGTGGGCAATTTAGCCTACTTTTGTGGTTTCTTTTTCCGTGGATTGGGAGGGTTTTAGTTTACGCTTCAGGGTTGAAGCTGCGCCGAGTGTACTGACTACCAGGAGACTTAAAGTTCAAGTTTTCCAGAAAGAAAATTAAACTAATTAAACATTCATATTAGTGTTTTATGTTAAATCTAATGTGTATCGCATAGCATCTTCCAATTGCTGTAAATAACTAGAAGAAAGTGTCCCCAACTGTCTCTGAAGTCGTTGTCTATCAATAACAACAATTTGATAACATAAGGCTACTGATTCCTGATTTAAGCCTCCTTGTCCTGCGGGAATAACCATTGTTCCAGGGATTTGTGCGCGACGTAAATTACTGGTTAATGGAATTACAACAACAGTGCTAGTGAAGCGATCAATATTGTTATGTTGGACAATAATAACAGGTCGAATACCAGCTTGTTCTGAACCACGACTCGGATTCAAATCAGCTAGATAAATATCGCCTCGCATTTATTCCTTATCCTCTTGTTCAAGGTGAGATAAATAATCGGGTAAAATACTTTCTGAAAAGCTAATATCCTCTTGAGCAAATTCATTTTGTAACGATTGTGCTTCTGCATCTGAAATATTGTCCCATTTCTGAAAACGTGAATTTCTTTGTAAGGATTTGACAAATTCAAGGACTTTTTGCTGTTTTTCTAGCGGTAAAGTCTTAATACTTTGCAAAATCTGGTCTTGAAGATTATTAATATGGGTGACAGACATTTCAACTTTTACTATATTTACACTAGGCTGACTATTTTACCACAAAAAACGCTCTTGTTGTCAATTAGTTAGCAACAATTAAATAATAGACAATAAACAATACACAAAAAATACCCCCTCAACTGACTAAATGAAGGGGCATTTATGGTATTTTAGAAGCAATTTAGCCTACTTTTGTGGTTTCTTTTTCGGTGGATTGGGAGGGTTTTAGTTTGCGCTTCAGGGTTGAAACTGCGCCAAGTGTACCGAGTGCGAGGAGGCTGAGGGTTGAGGTGGGTTCGGGAACTGCAACCAAATAAACGAATTTATTAGCTTTACATTTAAATAAAACATCAGTCACAGGAGCATTTATCCAACTTACTCCATCATCTCCCTTAAAGGCACCACCACTTAAATTAAGAACATTATCTAGTCCAAGAAACCAACCTTCAGAGGATATTCCAGGCTGTGGAAAAGGTGGAGAATTATCAGTTATACCAAACAAGTTAATAAATTGCTCCGCATCACTGTCTGTAAGGTTACTAAATAATCTTGTGACTTCTGTATAAGTTGCTAGACGAAACCCAGGATAAATATTGCTAGGAATATCTTCAACAGATTTATTGACAATTTCTTCAATGTTTATACTTAAGGATTGATCGAGTCTCAACCATTTTAAATTTTGATCTGAGTCAATAACTGTATTATTTGAACCAGGGTATAATTGATTAATCGTAGCTGCGTGAACCATAGTAAAAGTTTTATTACCTACGATTCCACTAAGGGCAATTCCTATTATCACAGCCACTTTTCTGACTTTTTGAAGTGTGGTTTTATGTTTCATTTGGCAGTTGCTCTCTATCTATTGCCTTTATTGCGATCGCTCCCCCTCGCAGCTAGGTCAAGCAACAGCTTAACCCAACACCAATGGCGGACAATAAAACCATACACACTCCCCCCCCACAACTGTATTACAAGCTACAATTTAATAAATCTTTACATTCCTCTCCCTAGCAGCGATTCATCTGGGACAATAGCGACATCTCCTCCTTCCGCCTGGAAACGCCTCCTCAACGCCCAGATGAGTTTGGAGTTACAGCACAACTTGAATAACGACCAATATCAACCGACGGGATTCAACTGACCCAATTCGACGCTCACCGCATCAAAGCGATTGTCCCCGGGACGATAGGAGAGAATTTCCAAGCCAATCGGCTCGCCACTGGTGGAATCCTTAATCAAAATCACCCCATCCCCCAGTTCAGTACAAATCTGCTCCTTTCTGGGTTGCTGCCAGAAGACAGTCAGTAATTCCGTTTCCGGTTCATAGAAAACTTTTACTTGAGCCATAGCATTTCCCCTTCTTTAATCCCATCGGTTTGGTAGGCAGTAATCAAAAACCCATCCCCATTTAAACGCCGAGCCACTGCCACAACCCAACGTTTTTCCTGTCGCTGGCGATCTTATTAGCAGCACCCCAGCATCGCGGCTACTGCGGCGAATTTCATCCGGTGAAGCTAGGGCAAGGGTCACTAATTCCTCCAAGTCCTCAAGGTCAGGATGTTTGCCCATTAGCCTCTGCCAATAACCTTCTGAAGTTCTAACTGTAAATCCCAACGGGGTAACAATTTCAAATTTCATTCCTCTAAGCAGAATTCACGCCACCTCAAGTTCAATGCAAGACCAGAAGCTCATCAGAGCAACTCGACTTGCAATTGGCGGTCTACCACATCCGCCTATCCGCTCCCTAGTCGGCAATAACGGGTACGGTAGGGATCGAACCTACAACCGTCCGCTTAGAAGGCGGATGCTCTATCCATTGAGCTACGTACCCAAGAAAGCACAATTATAGATCATACTTCCAAACGTGACAAGTGGTAGGACTGATTTTCGCCGTCCAAGCCTAATGATGATGGTGATGTCCGTGGTGGTGATGATGGTGATCGGAATGAATGTGAGGAATTGTTACAGAACTATTGACAGATAAAGCCTCTTGTGATATCAAAGCTTCGATATGTTCCCGGGCCCAATCGGCAGCCATCTGGCAAAATTCGGGGTTATCGTTGACACAGGCCATCTGCACATAATTAACTTGGTCGTGTTTGCGGCGTAAAGCTTCGATAATATGCTCCACATCCAGTAAAGTTTCGTGATTTTCCGTAGCAAAGCCAATCGGCATGAAAATTAAGGCTTTTGCCCCCAATTCAATCAAATTCTTCGCCGCTAACTCTGCATTCGGTTGCGTCCATTTAATTAAGGGGGTTTGGTGATTTAACCAACCCACAGAAATCAAGGGATAACGATAGATTAATTTTTCCCGGACCAACTCGTATAAAGCTTGACTTTCATCGATTCCTGACGTAAATCCCTTAGCTTCGTGGGGACAACCGTGATTCATCAAAATAATGCCAATTTGCGAGGGAAGACAGCTACTAGCTACCTCGGCAGCGATTTTTTCCTCCACTAACCGCGCCATTAAATCTATATAAGCGGGTTGGTTATAAAACGAGGGAATATAGCGCAATCCTTTGACCCAATGTTCCCCCGTTTGTCCTTGAGCTAAAGCTTTGTTAACTTGTTCGATCGCAATGCCACTGGTAAAGATAGAATCAACAACGAGGAGAGGATAGATCAAAATTTTCTCGAATCCCCGATCGCGGATTTCCGTTAATACTTGTGCCGGTAAAAAAGGCGCGCAGAAGTTAAACGCTTTGAATACCTCCACCCGATTACCCCATTTTGCCTGTAAATTGCGCTCGATTTCCTGTCTTTGATGCTCGAAAATGTGGTTATGGGGCGAAATAAAGTGATTATGCTGGTGCTGCCATTCGTGTAGGTCAAATATGGCCAATAATTTCGCTAGGGGAGGATAAACCCAAGTCGGTACAGGAGCGAACTTAGCCGTCAGCAGATTTAAGGCCTGTTCATTATAGTTGGCAAAGTCCTCGTAACTCTCCACTTCCCCGTATCCCATCAATAATACCGCCACTCGATCGCTGTGGTTGTGGGTAGCGGCTAACTGTTGTTGATCTGAAATGGCAACCACGTTTTTAACCCCGATTTTCTAAGTGAAAAACGCTATATCACTGGGATAGTAGCACTTTTCTATCCTATCCCCTAGCACGGGATAGACCGCTAAAAATTTATAACCTCTACAGAATCATACAGATTGCTTATCATCCTCATTAATAAAACGATATGTAAAGAAACTTTAAATAATGTTAAGATCGTTGCAGTCCCACCTATGAGAGATATGACAGCAGGCGTGTTTGGTAGCTTACCTTTTCCCAATCAGAGCGGCGATCAACTCATCAGTAAAGTGGTGAGTGCTGCGATCGCTGCATTATTCAAACGCACAGGCAAGCTGACAGCGACTGTCCGCGCCGAACCCGTAGCCAAATTACTGCAAGGCAGTATCGACGGTTTTGACTTTATCGGTCAGTCGATGCTGATGTACAATGGCCTACGCATCGAAGCCATGGAATTGTATGTGCAAGCGGTGGCGATCGATTTTAGTGCCATTTTTACCGGACAGGTGAAACTCCGTCAACCGACGCGAGCCACTTTGCGGGTAGTTTTAACGGAAGAAGACTTAACCACCTCTTTTAATACACCTTTTATTGTCGAAAAACTGCAAAGATTAGAGTACGAAGGTAAATCAATTCACTGTCAGAACACGGAATTAATTCTCAATGACGATAAAACTTTAACTCTGAAAAGTCTAATTAAATTGGGAGAAGAAGAACCAATTCTTCTAGAAATGACCACTGCTGTGGTTGTGGAAGAACGGCGAAAAATTCAATTTGTCGAGGTGGTTTACCAAGGCGACGAAAGATCGAAAGCTTTAGGAGAAGCTTTAATCAGCCATGTTAACAACCTTATGGATTTAGATAAATTTGCTCTCGATGGTACTCAATTAAGAGTCGATCGACTACGTTTAAAAGATAAACAGATCATCTTTTATGGTATCGCCGATATCGAGCGTTTTCCCCAAAGAAAATAGGCAGGGTTTTTGGCTTTTAATCGTGCTTGTGGTGACAGGGAGGCACAGGATCGTAACCTCCGGGGTGAAAAGGATGACAACGGAGAATACGCTTAATTGCCAACCAAGAACCGCGCACCACACCAAAGCGCTCGATCGCTTCTATGGCATACTGGGAACAGGTGGGTTGAAAACGACAGGAAGGGGGAAAGAGCGGCGAAATAAACCGTCGATATCCCTTAATTAAACCAATAAAAATTCCTTTCATCAATGTCACCTCGATCGCCTAAACTAAATAGATAGTCAATTTTCGCTTTTGCCACGTGGAACTATCCCACTCTCTCCTATTTTCGATCGGTTTAGTCGCCTGTTACCTAGTTGTTCTGATTCTGATCGCTGAAAAATTAAAAAGGGTTTTCAGTGCCAATGGCGAAATTACCCGCAAAGTTGTCCACATTGGCACGGGAAACGTTATCCTTTTTGCCTGGTGGTTAAATATCCCCGCTTCGGTGGGAATAAGTGCGGCGATCATAGCGGCAGCTATCGCTATCCTATCCTATTTTTTACCCATTTTACCCAGTCTTAATAGTGTCGGTCGCCGCAGTTGGGGAACTTTTTTTTATGCTGTGAGTATCGGTGTTCTCGTGGCTTGTTTTTGGCCAATTTCTCACCCCGAATATGCGGCAATGGGTATTTTAATTATGGCTTTGGGAGACGGATTAGCGGCCCTAGTCGGACAAAATTTTGGTCAACATCCCTACAAAATTTTCGGCAGTGGCAAAAGTCTGGAAGGTTCCCTGACTATGTTAGCAATCAGTTTTTTAGTCAGCTTGATTATTTTATCTTTTATTAATGGCATGAATCCGCCAATTGTTTTAGTATCTTTATTGACAGCGATCGGAGCTACTATTCTAGAAACTTTCTCGAAACTAGGTATAGATAATCTCACTGTACCGGTTGGTAGTGCCGCCATTGCCTATTTTCTTACCCAAATTTTCATCTCAACCTAGGCTATCTCAACTTTCAAACTACCGAAGACCGATGATATTCACTGGTAACTGATAACTGATAACTGATAACTGAAATGACTTTTACGATCACTCAAAACCAAAATCAATATCTTACCTATTGTCTCAAGGATGAAGAAGCTGATGCTTATCTGGAAGTGGTTCCCGCTAGGGGAGGAATCATCACCCGTTGGCAAATTTGCGGAGAAGATATTTTATATCTGGACACAGAAAGATTCAAAGATCCTAACCTCAGTGTGCGAGGAGGAGTCCCGATTTTATTCCCTATCTGCGGCAACTTACCCGATAATACCTATCAACACCAAGGCCGAAACTATACCCTGAAACAACACGGATTTGCTCGTGATTTACCCTGGGAAGTCAGCAAACAAAGCACCGAAACCGCCGCTAGTTTAACCCTAGAATTAAACAGTAATGAAGCCACTCGTCAAGTCTATCCCTTTGATTTTCAATTAATCTTTACCTATCAACTGCAAGGAAACAGCCTCAAAATTCACCAAAAAGTAATTAATCTTTCCCCCGAAAAAATGCCCTTTTCTATCGGGTTCCATCCCTACTTTCAAGTCACCGATAAAACCCGATTATCCTTTGATATTCCCTCCTCCCAATACCTCGACCAACGAACGAAAACCCTCCATTCCTACTCTGGCAACTTTGACTTTAATCTCGAAGAAATTGATGCTGCTTTTCCGCAAATTACTCGCCATCAAAGTAGTTTTAGCGATTCCTATCATCAGCGTCAAATTATCCTCAGTTACGACGATCTCTATACGACTCTAGTTTTTTGGACCCTGAAAGACAAAAATTATATCTGTCTCGAACCTTGGAGCGCCCCCCGCAACGCCCTCAACACAGGCGAACAATTGACCTACTTAGAACCCCAGAGTAGCCGCGAGGCGATCGTGGAAATGCGAGTCAATCAAATTTAAATTTCCCCTTGACTTAGCCTCGATAAGATGTTATATTGATAAATCGTGTGCAGAACACGGAAAAGGGTCGCTAGCTCAGCGGTAGAGCACTCGGCTTTTAACCGATTGGTCTTGGGTTCGAATCCCAGGCGACCCATAAAAACTTACTAATACAGAAAGATTGACTTGTCTTCCCCTGTTTACGGATTAGCCTTGCATACCAGCAGTCCCCAACTAGGACTAGCCATCTCTAATTTCAGCGATGATAGTCGTCAACAAACTTGGGACTTAGACAGGGATTTATCGAACCTATTCCACCCCTATCTAAAACAGTTCCTAGCCCCGCAAAAATGGGCTGATTTAGCCTTTCTAGCCACCGCTAAGGGGCCGGGTAGCTTTACCAGTACCCGCATCGGTATAGTCACCGCTAGAACCCTAGCACAACAATTACAGCTACCGATTTTTACCGTCTCCAGTTTAGCGGCCTTGGCTTGGTCACAACGGGATTTTTACCCCGTCGATACCTATCTAGCCCTAGAAATGCCCGCCACTAGGGGACAATTGTATGTGGGTATCTATCGGGGTAATCGGGTTTATTTAGCTGATAGCCTGATGACTTTGGAACAATGGCAGCAGACTTTAGAAAACTTAACTATTCCCTATCAAAGATTAGCCACACCCAGTTGTTTAGGCATAAATGCCCCCGATATCCTCGATTTAGCCTATTTGGATTGGCAAACGGGAAAACGCCCCCATTGGTCGGAGGCGCTACCATTTTACGGGATGTGATTAGGGTTTGCTGAAAAAGTTTCTCGTGGGGGCAGGGTGTGGCCCCCCCAACCCCCCCGACATCGGGGGGGTGGGGTGTGGGGTGTAGGGTGTAGGGTTTTACCCATTTTCAGGGGGTCAATTACCTAATTTTCGGGGAAAAAGTCCCGGAATTTTCCCCCTGATCACTCCCATGCCTGGCACTTTTGGATTTCAAAAAGGTCTCAAAGTCTTACCCAACAAGGTTTTTAGATTTATTCAGCCAACCCTAATTAGCAATTCCCTCTTTTTTTCAAACTATAACCAGCTAGTCCGAGGGTTACTAATCCTAAAACTGCGCTAGGTTCTGGGACAGGTTTGACGGAATAAATCGCCACATTACGACTCACTTCATTGGCAACAATTAACAGGGGAGTACCATTAGGACTATCGGCAGCGGGAATAAATAATAATCCTTCGGGAGAGATATCGCCTAATTGCCAATCGTTGATATAATTAGTGAACAAAGGATTACTAGGGTTGGTGATATCATAAACCATGAAACCGCCAGCCCTTTCTATTCCCACAAAACTATAGAGACGATTACCCACAGTTCCCACTGCTAAACCTTCCGGTTCCGGCCCGCGGTTATCGCTACGACTATCGAAGCTGCTAGGAGTACCATCGGAATTAAAAATACTAGCAGTTAGGGGAGTTGCCGAAAAAGCCGCTAAAATTTGTTCAAAATCATCGCCACTATCGAAGACTTGGGACAGTCCATTAGTGACATTCCAAATCGAAAAAGAACGACCACCATAGGCAAAAAGTTGGCTATATTGACCTTGGGCGTTAAGTCCGTCGATGGTGGAAACATCTAAACGGCCGAGATTTTGGGTTAATTTCAAGTTGGCCGCATTAGGGAAAGCATTGGGGTCTAAAGTTAGAGTAGAAACTCGTCTAGCCTCATCTCTAGTATCACCTTCATTGGCAGTAATTAAATAGGTTTGTCCGGCGATGGTAACGGTGGCAATCGTATCCGGCTGATATAAGCCAAAAACCGGCCAATTATTAATTCTCACTGCTGGGGAATTAGCCGCTCCTCCAAATACTACCCCATCTCGATCGCTAGGATCCAAACCATTACCCGGTGCGTTAAAATTTTTGGCTCCTAGGGGTACAATACTGGTGACTTGAGCTTTAACAACATCGACTACGGCAACAGCATTATTTTCCTGTAGAGACACCCATGCAGTGGTTCCATCGTCGGAAACGGTGATGTATTCTGGTTCCACATCTTGGGCGACGGTTTTACCCGGAAAAATTCGCACTCCCGCTTGCTGGAGACTATCGATCTGACTATTAAAACTATCAAAAGTAGCGGTGTTGACCGTGGGATTGAGAATACCAGCACTAAGGTCAATAATACTAATCGAACCATCGGGATCGATCGCCCCTCTCGCTTCCCCTTCGTTAGCGACCAAAACCCGATTACCGTCAGGAGTAAAGGTTAACATATCTGGTAAAGCGCCCACAGTAACCTGACTCTGAAAGATACCATTAGTATTGAAAAAGACCACACTGCCGTTATTGGTAATCGGACTAGCTTCCATGGCCAGGGCCACGATACCATTTTTGATGGCAACGCTGTTAACCCCCGCACCGTAGGGACTAAGATCGATCGAGGGTAAGGGAATTGGACTAGCGGGATTGCTGATATCGGCAATATCTAGACGATTATTGGGACCGATTACGAATAATTTGCGACTAGCGGGGTCATAAGCGGGAATTTCTGCCCCGAAGTTATTAGCAGCATTTGTACTATTGCCAAGACTGCTCAATCGGGTGATATTTAAAGCTGAGGCCGATTCGGTAACAATATTGATACTGCCAGCAATTGACAGCAAGGTTAATAAAAATTTCCAATGGTGACGATAGATAGGATGAATCATATTTTTAGCTGAAACCCTGCAAAAAAAGGCTAAACAATCGCATTTTTTCAGCCCCAAGTTAAAGGAAGATTAAACAAGAGGGAAATTAAGGATATCTTCAAAATTTGGCCAAGAACAGTAAAAGCGATCTAGGAAAACAGCTTACTCGAGCGCTTTTTAGTTGAACGGCTCATTTACCGGAGTGATAACATGGTTTAGTATAAGCTCGATCAATATGGAATCAAGACTCGTGTTATCTACTCTCCTAGCCGATTTCAAGATCATTTTTGAACGTGACCCCGCTGCCCGCAACTGGTTAGAGGTACTGTTTTGTTATCCCGGATTACAGGCTTTACTGTGCCATCGCTTCGCCCATTGGCTATATCAGATCGGGATTCCTTTTATTCCCCGTTTAATTTCCCATCTTGCCCGTTTTCTGACTGGTATCGAAATTCACCCCGGCGCCCAAATAGGTCAGGGTGTTTTTATCGACCATGGCATGGGAGTTGTCATCGGAGAAACCGCCATTATCGGTGATTATGCCCTCATCTATCAGGGAGTTACTTTAGGAGGGACGGGGAAAGAAAGCGGTAAACGTCATCCGACTCTAGGGGAAAATGTGGTCGTCGGCGCTGGGGCCAAGGTTTTAGGTAATATTTATCTGGGTAATAACGTTCGCGTCGGTGCTGGTTCTGTGGTCCTGCGCGATATTCCCGCTGATTGTACCGTTGTTGGTGTACCCGGTCGTTTAATCTATCGCGCCGGGACGCGGGTGGAACCTCTCGAACACGGTGATTTACCCGACTCGGAAGCGGTGGCTATTCGCGCTTTGGTGGACCGCATTGAACAACTGGAAAAACAAGTGTACGAATTGCGGCTAGAACGGTCAAAAGAACCTGATTATCGAATTAATTGCCCAGTTTTAGCCCATTTAGAAGAAGAAGCGAGTCATAGCTGTTGTCCTGGGGCCGATCGAGATATGCGCGAGTTTCTCGAACGAGCGGTTTAACCCCGATAATCTTCTGATATGATAGAAGACTGGTTTTCTAAGTAAGTGGTTTTAATTAAATAGAAGATAGATTTTGCCTTCGCTCCCCCCCCTTCCCCCCTTGATAAGGGGGGTGCCGATCCCCCCTTAATCCCCCCTTAATAAGGGGGGTGTCTGACAATTTTTAACACCTACCTACTTAGTAGCTGAAACCCATTCGTCAAAGCTATGATTGTTTAGGACTACTTAGCACCGTCCGATGGCTCAAACTGACTCAATCCGTATCCGTGGCGCCCGACAACACAATCTCAAAAATGTTGATCTCGAATTACCCCGCAATCAGTTGATTGTTTTTACGGGAGTTTCGGGATCGGGCAAATCTTCCCTCGCTTTCGACACTATTTTTGCCGAGGGACAGCGCCGCTATGTGGAGTCCCTCAGCGCCTATGCGCGCCAATTTTTAGGACAATTAGATAAACCCGATGTGGATGCGATCGAGGGTTTAAGTCCGGCTATTTCCATCGACCAAAAATCCACTTCCCACAATCCCCGTTCTAGTGTGGGAACTGTAACGGAAATTTACGATTACTTGCGTTTATTGTTCGGTCGTGCCGGTGAACCCCATTGTCCCCATTGCGATCGCAATATTGCCCCCCAAACCATCGATCAAATGTGCGATCGAGTGATGGAATTAGCCGATAAAACCCGATTTCAAATCTTAGCCCCAGTAATTCGCGGCAAAAAAGGCACTCATAAGCAATTAATCTCTAGTTTAGCCTCCCAAGGCTTTGCCCGGGTGCGGATTGACGGCAAGGTAGTAGAATTATCCGAGGGCATCGAGTTAGATAAAAAACATCTTCATGATATTGAAATTGTTATTGATCGCCTGATCAAAAAAGAGGGTTTACAGGAAAGATTAGTGGATTCTTTAACCACTTGTTTAAAGCATTCCGATGGTGTAGCGATTGTGGAAATTCTCGATGAGAATAACGAAGATAATCCCGAAGTTACCAAAGAAATTGTCTTTTCCGAGAAATTTGCCTGTCCCGAACACGGGGCAGTTATGGAAGAATTATCCCCCCGTTTATTCTCTTTTAATTCTCCCTATGGTGCTTGTCCCAACTGTCACGGATTGGGCAGTTTACGGAAATTTTCGGCAGATTTAGTCATTCCCGACCCGAAACAACCGGTATATTCTGCTATTGCCCCCTGGTCAGATAAGGATAATTCCTACTATCTTTCTCTCCTCTACGGTTTAGGGCAAGCTTTAGGTTTTGAAATTCAAACCCCTTGGCAGAAACTAACAAAAACCCAGCAAGATATCATTCTCTATGGGAGTAAAGAACCGATCTATTTTGAAGATGATTACCGTTACGATAATGGTCGCGGTTACTATCGAGAATTTGCGGGAGTTATCAATATCTTAGATAGGAATTATCAAGAAACCACCTCGGAAGTTATTAAACAAAGACTAGAGAAATATATTGTTAACCAAACCTGCGAAGTTTGTCACGGAAAAAGATTAAAACCGGAAGCTTTATCGGTACGTTTAGGACAATATACGATCACGGATTTTACCGGAGTTCCCATTCGGGATTGTTTGCAGAGAATTAATGATTGTCATTTAACCCCAAGACAGGCATTAATTGGGGAATTAGCCCTCAAAGAAATCAAAGCGAGACTACAATTTTTAATCGATGTGGGATTAGATTATCTTACCCTCGATCGACCAGCGATGACTTTATCCGGGGGAGAATCCCAACGAATTCGATTAGCCACTCAAATCGGTTCGGGATTAACGGGAGTATTATACGTTCTCGATGAACCTAGCATCGGATTACACCAAAGAGATAATAGTAAACTGTTAGAAACCCTGCAAAGATTGCGAGATTTAGGTAATACTTTAATTGTTGTCGAACACGATGAAGAAACGATTCGGGCAGCTGATTATTTGGTCGATATCGGTCCGAAAGCGGGGATTCATGGCGGAGAAATCATCTGTCAAGGCAGTTTTAAAAGTCTTTTAAAGTCGAAAAAATCGATAACAGGGGCCTACCTATCGGGACGCAAAGTTATTGAAACCCCCCCCCAAAGAAGGTATGGGAATGGTAATGCTTTAGTCTTAAAAAATTGCCATCAAAATAACCTAAGAAATATTGATGTAACGATTCCTTTAGGAAAATTAGTCTCGATTACGGGAGTATCTGGTTCGGGCAAATCCACCCTAATTAATGAGTTATTATATCCAGCTTTACAACATCATTTAACCCGTTTAACTCCCTTCCCCAAAGAGTTAGATAAAGTGGAAGGATTGGACGCGGTTGATAAAGTAATTGTCATTGACCAATCACCGATAGGACGCACTCCTCGGTCAAATCCTGCCACCTATACGGGGGTTTTTGACATTATTCGCGAGATTTTCACCGAAACCATCGAAGCAAAAGCTAGAGGTTACAAAGCGGGGCAGTTTTCTTTTAATGTTAAAGGAGGACGCTGTGAAGCTTGCCTAGGCCAAGGGGTAAACGTCATCGAGATGAATTTTCTCCCCGATGTCTATGTGCAGTGTGATGTGTGTAAAGGGGCGCGTTATAATCGGGAAACCCTACAGGTTAAGTATAAAGGTTATTCGATCGCCGATGTCTTAGATATGACGATCGAGGAAGCATTAAAAGTCTTTGAAAATGTCCCCCGGGCCACCACCAGATTACAAACTCTTGTGGATGTGGGTTTAGGATACTGTAAACTCGGTCAAAGCGCCCCCACTTTATCCGGTGGGGAAGCGCAAAGGGTGAAATTAGCAGCCGAATTATCCCGACGGGCCACGGGAAAAACTCTATATTTGATCGATGAACCGACTACGGGATTATCTTTTTATGATGTGCATCATCTCTTAGATGTGTTACAAAGATTGGTCGATAAAGGTAATTCGATTATCGTCATCGAACATAATCTCGACGTGATTCGCTGTAGCGATTGGATTATTGATTTGGGACCAGAAGGAGGGGACAAGGGAGGAGAATTAATCGCGGTGGGAACACCGGAAACCGTGGCTAAATGTGAAAGATCCTACACCGGTCATTATCTTGCCCAAGCATTACTTCAATATCCCCCAAAAAAGCAGGATAATAAGTAATGGGACAAAATTAACTTCTTGGTTAGGATAGGCAAGAGGCAACAGGCAAGAGGCAAGAGGTAGTTAGATATGTATAATTAATTGTGTCTAGCTACTTATTAGGGAAGAACACAGAGATAATAAAGCCAATGATCAAGATTAGTATTTAACTCTTGTTCGCTCTTAATTTCCTGACCGGTTTTCCAAGAATAAATTTTAATCTCTTGAAAGTAAGACCTTAACTGTCTTAATTGTTCTTTGGGGGTGGCGTAATAATTTTGCAGACGAAAATTATGGGGTTCATCCCGAATAATTGCATAGTCAGCAGTCAATAACTGTTGGTAGCTAAGAGAGGGATTACAGGCCCGCAAAATCGCCCAGATGACTAAATTGACATAGCTACTAAAAGGATTCAAACTAATCTTTTTTTTCCAATCGAATTCTGGGATAATTCCCTGAAGATTATGGCTAGAAAAACAAAAATAACCACCCGCTTTACCGATGCGGCTAATTTCCTCTAAAACTAGGAAACGGTCAGCAGGGGAAATATAATCAATGCCATTAAAACTAAAGAGAATAAAATCAAAATAATTGTCGGCAAATTGTTCTAGATTTCTAGCATCGGCCACTTGCCAGACTAAATGGGGGAATTTTTGACGACAAGCGGCGATCATTTCCGCAGAATAATCAACACCGATATATTCTCCCACAAGAGGGGCAAAATACTTCGTAGTCCGTCCCGCACCTACCCCTAAATCAAGCATTTTCATGGTTGATAAACGCTCTTGCAGCAGGGTTAAAATTGTCTTTTCTGCTGGCTGTAGTGCGGTTAATTGGGCATAATAACCGACAATACTAGGGTCTCTATAGGTTTGCTGATTTTTATCCTTAATCATTCTTGATCGCTCTTTCCTACTGCCATCTTTAAGAAAATATTTAGACTATCATAAGATGCGCTTAAATTATCCAATTGGCATCAATGGAGATTTTTAGTTCTTTTGTCTTATCTACAAGGATAGCATTTTCCAAAAGTGATAAAAGAAATGTAAAGTTATTTTATAGTAGTTGTCTTTGGTGTCTGTCTGTGTTACAATTACCACAACCAGTCATTATTAACACTTAGATAAAAAACTTCAAATATTATCTTAATCAATAGGAAAAAACATTTGTCTTGAGATGATATGAACAAAACTATTTTGAGCAATGCAATATTTATGACGTTTTTTTTATCGACGGTTAGTCATGGATATACTCAGAATGAGGCTTCTTTTCCTATTCGAGCTTTGGAAGGAGATAATTGTAATCGAGTAGTTGAATTGATCTATCAATCAGAAAAATTAGCATCAAATGACTCTAGCACAAAAGTTTATTTTGAAGGGTTTTTAAGAAGAATAGGAAAAGATGAAGATCAAACAGATGGAGAATTTTGTGAACCAGCAACGGACAGGGAAACTCTATCTATTAAGATTGTTATTGAAAATAATAATGAAATCAAAAAGATTGAATTAGGTTCAGAAAAATCTCCTAGCTATAGGATATTCACACCCATATCTTTCGATATAAAAAATAATTATATTTTAGCTCGATACTATTTAGCTAATAACTGGGGTTCAGTAGATACTGGATATTTCACATACGATCTAAAATCCGATAAATTATCTTATATAGAAGCTTGTCAAGAAGAAGATTGGGTCGAATATAGAGGCTTTATTTCTTCATTAGAAATTGCTTTTAAGTGTTCTTCTTACGGTCAAGATCCAACAGAAACATCATTTATTTATGATATTTTTAATTCTAGCAATGGTCAAGTTTATCGAGTCAGAGAAAGAATCAGAATCAAACACGAAAGATTTGGTGAAATTGTTGATGAAATGTCAATCATCAAAAGGCAGGTTTTTTAATTAAATAGATCCTGCTAATACTGTATCAAAAATTATAGCTAGTTTAACGCTATTTTACGTTATTTTATAGTATTAGCCATAATTAAATCTCCCAGTCTTCATATTTTAAACCATCTATACGACTGAATTCACGGATATTATGAGTGATTAAAATTAACTCATTAGCCATAGCAAGAGCTGCAATTTGTAAATCATAACCACCGATAGGAATACCTAATTGATTTAATTGAGAACGAATTCTTCCATTGCAGAATTTTGGTCAAAAGGTAAAATACTAAATTGATTACAGAAACGCTCTAGCTTTGCTAAATTTTGCTCTTTTCTACTGCTTTTGTAAGCCCCATAATATAATTCTAATTGTACCACAGTAGATAAATAAATCTCGTCTGGCTGATGTTTTGCTAACTCATGAGTAACAGCCAAACTACTATTATTAAGTAGCTTAATACAAACATTTGTATCTAACAGATAAGTCATAGTAGTTGTTCTCTTTCCTCATAATCTGGCTGTTTTTCTCTTACTAATAATTCACCTTCCCAACCGCCAATTACTTCTTCAAAAAAGCCTTCTTGCCATTGGCTAAATGTAGTTTTTTCTTCTTGTTCTTTTAGAGATATTGGCTGATAAACTAAGGTAACTTCTAAATCTGTGTTTTTAAGTTCAGGCGGTAAAGATATTTGTAATGTTCCATCTTCTCCTACATGGGTTTTAAAACTAATTGTTTTCATGGTTTCGGCTAAGGTTACTACTATCATAAGGATAGTGTGATATGTCCTCGTCTGACAAGGTGCGTCCCTTGGGGTCTTTTAACCATAAAGACATCTTCACCCCAAAGAGGTTGGACATGGTAGAAATCACCATCGGATGAGAATGGTGATACATCCCACTCAAGACACCGTTACGGGGATCTATTCGAGATCGAACTCACGATGTTGCATAACCACGAGAAACTTGATATATTGGCAGTTGATAAATATTATTGAAAATTTACTGGCGGCATAAATATGTTATCAACTGATGTCAGACAAAAATCGATGATTAAGAGAATTGAGCAAGTTGTTTCTATTTTAATGGAAGATCGTCCTTTCTTTAAAGAGGAGCTTAATTATTCAGAAATAGTGAAACATTTGGTTGAATTATTTGAAAAAAATTTACCTTTTGAGGAATTTAACACTATGTCAGAGGCAGAATTGAAAGAGCATTGTAGCTTTATTATGTCCACAGAAATCCTGTCAAAAATTGGCGGCGATTTTACTCCTGAACAAATGGCTATTTTCGATGAAGCAATTAAGCGTAAATAGGTAATTATGAGTTATTTGTTAGATACTAATATCGTTTCTTTGATTATTAAGCGTGATCTTAAAGTTTATCAAAAAATTGAAGATGTCAAAGCTCAAAGAAAAAGTATTTTTATCAGTTGCATTACTTATTTTGAAATTAAGAGGGGATTGTTGGCAGTTGCTGCACCTAAACAAAGAGAAAGATTTAACAAACTTTCTCAGGATTATCAAATTATTTTATTAGATGATTTAGCTATTTTATAAAAAGCAGCCGAAATTCATGCTGATCTTAGATTAAGAGGATTACCCATACAAACAGAAGATATTTTAATTGCTGCTACTGCTATAGTTAAAAGTTTAATTGTTGTTTCTAATGACGGTGATTTATTGAGGGTTGAAGGATTAAGTTTAGAGAATTGGGTAGAGTTATAAATTAAACCCAATCTTTAAGTCATCCGACATATTTTAATAGCTTGAGTCAGTAAAGACGTGCGTTACACTACGTTAACGCACCCTACAAAATTGGCTATGCACTAATGATACTATGAACGAGAATTGGCGGGACGGTGATTTTTCCCGTGTCACTATCAAAATTAGGAGAAAGTGGCATAATATATATATGAGGGTGCTTATTTCCTATTAAAAACCGCCAACAACCCAATGAAAACTTTAAATCAGAATCCCTGGCAAGTAGAGGGAGGAGAAACCCTGCCTCTACTTTACGAAATTGATCAACATCTTTGGTTAGAGGAAACAATAAAACTCCTCCAGGAAAATCGCTTAGATGAATTAGATGTAATCCATTTAATTGAGGAATTAGAAAGCTTGAGTAAAAGAGATAAAAACCGAGTCAGTAGCTTACTTGAACAAGTGATCAGGCATTTATTACTTTTACAATATTGGACAACAGAAGCAGAAATAAATCGGAATCATTGGCGAGCGGAAATTATCAGTTTTCGCACGCAATTAAGAAAATGTTTAACGACGAATTTACAGAATTATTTGGCTGAGGAATTACCGATAATCTATCAGGATGCTTTCGATTATGTTCAACAAAAAACTGGTTTTTCTGGCGATTTTCCCTCAGAATGTCCTTACAGTTTAGAGCAATTATTAGATAAAAATTGGTTCAACTGTGAAGATTAGACATTAAAAATGATAGAATTATCGAGGAAAGCCGTTCTAAAACGATGGGTTTTTTAAGCGAAATTTGCGATAATAAGATGCGCTCAAATTATCCCCTTGGCATCAATGCAGATTTTTAGCTCTTTTGTCTCATCTACGGCCACTTTTGCCGAATTATCCCTACAAGCAGCCAAGGCCCCTGTTGATACCCTCACGGGTTGGTCATTAGAGGATCGCGATCCGCAGGTGATCGAAAAATTTGTCCCCCTTCTGGATTGGTTTTATCACCATTATTTTCGCGTCAAAACCGATGGTTGGGAGAATATTCCCCCCTCAGGACAAGTATTATTCATCGGCTCCCATAACGGCGGTTTAGCGGCTCCCGATATGTTTATGATGATGTATGATTGGTTTCAACGCTTTGGCAGCGATCGCTTAGTCTATGGTTTGATGGATTCGCGAGTCTGGCGAGTTTTTCCATCCCAAGCGCATCTAGTGGCCCAAATGGGGGCCATTCATGCTCATCCGAAAATGGCGATCGCCGCTTTGAATAGTGGTGCTAGTGTACTAATTTATCCTGGAGGTGCTACGGATGTTTTCCGTCCCCACAGTTTAAGAAATAAAATTCATTTTGCCGGTAATCAAGCTTTTGTTAAACTAGCTTTACAGTACGAAGTGCCGATTATTCCCGCCATTTCCCACGGCGCTCACTCGACCCTGTTTGTCCTCGAAGATATTTATCCTCAATTAAAAGAATTGCATAAACAGGGTATGCCTTGGCCTTTCGGTATTGACCCCGGAACCTGTCCCATCTATTTCGGTTTACCCTGGGGATTAGCTATCGGTCCCTTGCCGAATATTCCCTTACCCGTATCGATACAGACGCGGGTTTGTCCCCCAATTATTTTTGAACGTTACGGCAAAAAAGCGGCCCGGGACCGCCGTTATGTACGCGAATGTTATGAGAAAGTCTGTTATTTGATGCAGCAACAACTCGATCAATTAGTGGCGGCCAATTCTCCCTGATACTATACAGGAAAGTCGGGACAAAGCGATCGCACTTGAGGATGGCTGCGGTCAGATTAACCCGCTTGTGAGATAATGAAGTGTTTTGAGCAAAGTTATCAGTACAGAGTTTTCTCTTGAGATTTGACGATTATTTGGGGAATGCAGAAAATTATGAAACTATTACCCGCAGAATGCCAGCATTTACAAGACAAAGTAGCCATAGTAACTGGGGCCTCGCGAGGGATCGGTAAAGCGATCGCCTTGGAATTAGCCAGCCAGGGTGCTACTGTAGTGGTGAACTATGCTAAATCTAGCAGTGCTGCCGATGCCGTTGTCGAAGAAATTACCGCGGCCGGGGGAAAGGCAATAGCACTACAAGCAGATGTGGCTAAAAGCGAAGAAGTGGATAATTTAGTGGACAGTACCAAGGAAAAATTCGGTCATATTGATGTCTTAGTTAATAATGCCGGTATTACCCGGGATACCCTGATGTTAAGAATGAAATTAGAAGACTGGCAAGCGGTCATCGATCTCAATTTAACCGGAGTTTTTCTCTGCACTCGCGCCGTCAGTAAATTGATGTTAAAACAGAAAAGCGGCCGCATAATTAACATCACTTCTGTATCCGGTTTGATGGGTAATCCGGGTCAATCTAATTACAGCGCCGCTAAAGCTGGTGTTATCGGTTTAACGAAAACTTTAGCCAAAGAATTTGCCAGTCGAGGCATCACTGTTAATGCCGTGGCCCCCGGCTTTATTGAAACCGATATGACTCATGACCTCAAAGCAGATGAAATTCTCAAATATATTCCCCTCTCCCGTTATGGAAAACCGGAAGAAGTCGCTGGAATGGTGCGTTTTTTAGCCGCCGATCCCGCCGCTATTTATATCACTGGTCAAGTCTTTAACGTCGATGGTGGTATGGTTATGGCTTAATTCAGTTATCAGTGATCAGTTATCAGTGATTAGTTATCAGTTATCAGTTATCAGTTATCAGTTATCAGTTATCAGTTATCAGTGATTAGTTATCAGATTAAAGTTTTAAGTTTGGCTCTTCGGTTTGTGTTATGCAATGGACGGGGGTTATAAGGGATGGAACCCTTATAGAGAAAGGCATTTAGCGATTTTTGTCAATTGTTTTTGCTCTAGAGCGAACTAATCAATTAAGTCTCTTGCCAGATAAGGATTTAGTCGATTTATGCCCCCCTATCGAACCATACCAAGTAACGAAGAACCT
>NZ_JAPZSO010000091.1:0-18151 GCF_027531715.1 Microcystis sp. LE19-8.1F
CTGGCACCATGCCATCCTAGATGGGGTTGAAGGGCTTGCTTTAAGGCGCTATACTGATTCATAGGGTTTTCGAGATTAGTGCTATTTCTCATAAAACCCTACTCCCGCCTACTTTTCAAGCTTTTTGTCCTGTACTTAGATTAAAAACATTTAAATTGGATGGCACTTAACGAAAATTTTTTCTGCTACTCAGGATTATACATTTTTCTGATCTCTCGTAAAAGTTGGGTGCTAAGGGGTGATGTGGCCAGCATTGGATGCTTGATACCCCCCCAAATACTTCCAGTGCGGATGTGATAGGAAACCAATAGTTCAGGGATTTGAGGGGAGATGAAAACTTCTGGCGGTTCAAGCTGACCAAGCCCCCGCGCCCTCCGGTAATGATAAGACTCTGATAAGATACTATCTAGCTTTTGAGCAATCATGGCTGGGGTTTCTTCAGCCCTATCTAGCAAGAGAAGATAATGGGGGGGGGCGGCCACCGGCACCAAGCTTTTAAAATTGGTTGATGGTAAGTTCAACCTAGTCAGAGCATTATTGACAAAGGTTTCTGACAATTTTTCCCCGACTAAATCGCTCAGGCTTTGATATCTTCCCAGAAATTCTAAACAGGGAGTGTTTTGATAGTAGTGGGTGACGCGGACGCAATCGCCTATGCGATAACGATATAATCCCCCCTTTTGGGACAAAATGAGTCTGTATTCTTGACCAATGGTAAGTTCGGTTAAACTTAAGAGAACACCCTGGTTATCCTCGAACTCGAAAAACACTTCATCCAGAACTGGTACATATCCCCTAGCTTTAATCAAAGGGATGGTCATCGGTGCTTCTGTGGCTAATAACCCCTTTCCTTGAACTAATACCCCCGGAAACTGCGAGCGCAACCCTTGAGCTTGAACTGCTGCATTAGCACTATCCCAGCAAGAAATTAGTTTCAAGCTTGGCCATATTTGTTGCCAAGGAATAGGACTTTCGCTGAGTAGTTTTAGTCGATTAAGTGAAATTCGCTGCTGTAATTCTGCTTGCAATAACTGCTGATTCTCCTGAATATATTTTAAAAGGATTTGTAGAAAGGTGGGACTCCAAATGGAAATTATCTCCAATGCCTCAGCCTTGAGTAAAGCTAGGGCTAATTGATGCTTAAAAGCTGGGATATTATTCAAGTTATTAAGTTGTTCGGGCAGCAATAACCAGGGACGCAAAAAAAAGCGCAACCAGCCATCTAAGTAATCTAAATCATTCTGTAAGTTTTGACTATCAGCTTCATTTAATCTTGGTGAAATACAAGCGTAAATCTTTCCTGTAGAAAAGTCAGGTCCGTTCACGATTAAATCATAGGCCCAGACACAGAACATCTGGTTAAATGAGCGGCGCAAAGATTGAGTATAAGGAATCAATTTCATCGCCCCGCTACTACCAGAGGTTTTCTCAAAAAATAGAATGGGTTCAGGAGTCAGGGAAATTTGTTGATATTTATGATGTTGAACTGTTGGCTTTAACCAAGGGATGATATCTTCATAATCTACTAGGGGAACTCGCCACCAATCTTTTATTGAATTAATTCCCAATGCTCGACCGTAGGCACTCTTGATGAGACGAGCAACGATTTCTTTCTGTACCCATCTCTGGGTTAAATCTGGGCGTTTCAATGCTTGCTGAAACCGCTGGGCATTGGGGGCAAGTATTTTTCCAAATAGCTGAATAATTGGACGCATTATTATATCTTTTGATTGGGATAGAGGTCAGTGGCTAAAGTTAAGAATTTACCATCATTAAGAACTACTCCAGGAGCTAGATGGGAGCCAGCCCCAATGAAGACATTATTACCAATTTTGACTTTTTTGACATATAACATTAAATCAGCTTTGCGAGGCTTGATGATATGAGAATAAATTCCGACACGATGACCGATAACCACCCGGTCGCCAATTTCTAAAAAACCGCGATCACTAATTTCTAGGGCTGGGGTCCAGTAAACATCTTTCCCCACTTTTGCCCCCCATAATCGCAACCACCATGAAAACAGCCCCGGAATCAACCTTAATAGTGTTTCTAACACTGGAATAGCAATATAAATCACCTGGATTTGATGGCTACCCCACCAAGGACTATATTCTTTCATCTGTAGATAACTAATGCCCTCTCGTACAGGATAAAAATATTCATGTAAGCGATAAACCAACGGCGGGAACCCATAGATAGACAGCAACACAGCTAGGAGGCTAAAAATACTAGGTGAAGCCAGAAAGTAAAATATTGCTGCTCCAGTCAGCAACAAAATAAAGGCAGGAAAGAATGAAATGACTCTACCGAAAATAGTCATAGGAATGGGAAAAAAAGTTTTTGCATTAAGTTTAGTGAAGTAGTAATCCCTAGGGCAGAAGGGGATTCTTGACATTGATAATAGGTTCCATGGAACTTATCCCAAATTTTCAGGTTAGCCCCATAGTTATAGTCCCTCGTTTCCCTACCATGATGCCAAGCATGATCCTCTGGTAAGATTAACCAAGGGGAGAGAACTTTAGCCCAGCAGCTATTAGGGGCGATTAGCAAGCGGCTATGCCGCCATAAATCTAGGGCAGATGTCAAACTAACTCCTAATAAATAGCCTGTGGGTTTAGCTAATAAATATAAAAATAATGGGTTTATCCATAAATAAATAATTAACAAACTTGTCCAGATGGTGTTTCTAGAAGTTCCGAACACATCCATTTGATTAACGGTATGATGGACTTGATGAACTGGCCAAAATAATTTAAGGTGTAACAGACGATGATTCCAGTAGTATAAATAATCAACCATAACAAAGCTAAGGATAAAGGAGGGAATTAGTGATAGTTTAAGACAGCCTTGATAATCAGTTGTCAAATGCTGGCAAAGCTCAGAAAACAACAGAGCTTGTAGTAAGGGCATAAAAATTCCTTGAATTGCTAATCCGCTGCCATCTAGTAGCCAATCTTGACAAGTTTTAGTTCGGAGATGACCGCGGGAGGACTTATGGCTAATCGTCCAAGCAATTAAAATAATAAAGCTGCTCAAAGTTATCACTTGTAAGTAATTTTTTTCTAGCATTGACCTTAAACCCAAAAGTTAACTTCAACGGTCTGATTGGGCAATAATCGCGGATCTTCCCCCCGACCAATTGCCCCTCTAATTGACTCTACGAAAAGGTGAATTGTATCCGCAGGAGTAGGGAAAAATTCTGTGCCGTATTTAGCGATAGCTTCTCCTTGAACCCCTAAAATTTTCACATCTTGGCGAATGATATGTTGAGCGGTCCAGCCCACAAAGGGAAGTGCTAATTTATTCCAGATGCCATAATTATAGGTAATATCCGTGTAAACCAAAGTTGAATTATGGGTTTCGGGGATAGATTGACTGGTAATAAATAAATGGCGATTACCTCCCATTTGATATTCCACGCAGGTAATATTAGGCATAAAAAAGAGATCGCTATGTTTAATCCCTGTGCCTTGAAAATTAAGAAAATATCTGTACCATCCCAAATTACTACTTTCGTGGTGATACTCCACTAAAACTGCACCATTACAGCGTTTAACAGTCATCCCTAACTTTTTTTGTCGGGAGGAGCGAAAAATACCCTGATGAACAAAAGCGGTATGGGGAATATCAATAAAGTTCTCGGCGCAGTTGGTAACATCGTTAGCAAAACGATTAATTACCCGTACTGTTTCCCAGCCGGGCTGTCCGTAGTGAGGCATAGGAAAAGGTTCAAAGTCAACCCTTGGGGTTGCAGCCAACCGGACATAGACATAACCATCTCGTTCCTTGACGGCATAACATTTCCCTCGACAACCAGGAGGAGATTTAAAGCTATGTCCTTGAGCAGGGACAGCAATAACATGGCCATTCCCATCATAGAGCCAACCGTGGTAGGGACATTGCAAGATACCACGATTGACTTTACCCTCTGACAAACGACTGTTACGATGTAAACAGCGATCCTGCAACGCTACTGGTTCTCCATTACTGCCACGAAATATCGCCAGCCATTCTCCTAAAACAGTGCGTGCTAATACTTGGTTAGCCTTTAAATGTTTGCTGAGGGATACAATATACCAGAAATCCTGAAATTGCATAGCAGACTCTCAAAACCGACCCTTAATAAAGATTTGCGGCTACATTCCGCCCGTCCTGGCCCAGCCCCCTGTCAAATTTTCCAATTAACCTATCATCCCACAATTTACCTACCCGAAACAAGATCTCCCCCCCAACACTGTTCAGATAAGAGAAATGGTGAAGTGGCCGAGAGGGGACGGGGGAAACCAAAAGCCTTGCTAATTCCATCCCCTCTCCACACCCTTCCTCGTGTTAAGTTTGTGACACTAACTGAACAGTATTGGATATCCCCCCAACTTTCCCCGGCTACCATAGCGCATTCCCATTTCGCCCTTGTCTATTTTAGGACTACCATCTCGATATCACCTGTAAGCTCAAGCTGACAGGCCAACCGCACCTGCGGATAATGGGGAGCTAAATTCTCCAATATTTCCCGTTCCTCGGGTTGGGGAGGGGGGATATCGCCAACGACTTCCACCAAACAGGTACCACAAATACCAGTCCGACAGCCAAATAAAACAGGTGAATTATGAACCGTCAAATGTTCAGATAAATTCTCATGGCATGGCAAAATAATGGCAGCAAAATCAGTAGACGGAAAAGATATTCTATACAAATCAGTCATAACAGCTAACCAATTTAGGCTCTCTCGTTCTTTGTGTGATCTCGCGTAGCGAGCGCGTTGCGACCAGTTTAACTTATATAGAAGCGATTAATCTTTGTGTCCTTTGTGTCTTTGTGGTTTGTTCCACTCGCTTGTCAGCGAACTGTATCTTAGACGATATTTAAACCTTTGTAATTCTCGCGTTTGAATTGCCAAGTATCCAGAGATACAATTAGATGCCATCAGGGACATTTCCCGATTGCACGGCCAAAGATAATCCAGCTTTTCCACATATACCTTATAGGATGCCATGGCTTCTTGATGGGTTAAAAAACTACGGTGTAAACCCTCTGACTCTTGAGTAAAACAACAATCCATCATTTCCTGCGCCTCCCCTTGACCCAGGCCAAAAATAGGCGATCGCAGTAGATAATAAATTTTCTCATATAACGCAGGATCGTACCAAAAAATTCCATTAATTGCCACAGAAAAGTGAAAATGATCCCGCTGACATCCCCAGAGTCCTAAATTGGCAACCAATCGCTCAAAAGCAGTTGGCGGTGTCAAGCAGTTAATAACATCGTGGGAGATAATTGTCGAACTATTGAAGTGGAAGCTTTCATCTAGAAAGTGACAATGGGAAACCTGAGCAGGGATAGGAGCAGATTCTTGAGGGCAATATCTCTGATAATAATTGCTGAGTTTATGTTGGACTATTTTCCCATTTAGAGTCCGCACCCCTCGCACTGTAAAATACTGACAGGCCAAGAAGGTATTATTGGCAGAAATCAGGCCAAAATATTGCAGTTGAAGTTTTTTCCACCATGTTTTAAGGGTATTGGTTTCAGCATAGACCATCGTTTCCGTAAAAGGTCCGCGCATTGGGTAAGTGAAGATAAGTTTTCCGAATAGCGATTGTTCGGTCTGCTTGGCAATAGTACGAAAGGCATTAATATGCGCCCGTTCTTGGGATGACTCTAAGTCCAACGTATCGCAGATTAAACGAAAATCTTCATGGGCATAAAGTCCTGCCGCGCTGGTCTGATTGAAAAAGATAGTAGCAATTTCAGCCGAGACGATTTGTGAGTAATAAGCTACCCAATAAAGTTGGTTTAAAATAACGCGCTGATGGGGACTAGACTGCTCCCATAAAGGAGTCCCGTAGAGCAAAGAAAATTCCTCTGGATTCCAATATTCATTCTGACAATCTTCATAGCGAAAGCTGGCAGCTACTTCATCCATTAAAGCAGTATGGTCTTGCTGTTTATTCCGATTGTAATTAATGTGCAGTTTGCCTTGAATACGTTTTTCCATATCTAATTTAATTACCAGCAGATTGAAGAACACATTTATGGGCAGGAATAGGTTGAAAAGCACCCCTTTCTTCTAAAGCTTGAAAGATGGCATATGCTGATTTTATATTCATTAGCGATCGCAACAGTTTCAACCTAATACCACTATGGGTTTCCGTATCTAGCTCCTCGAGAATTTTGACTTTTTGAGATCGGGTTAAATGACCTTTTACTTGCTCAATTCCTGCCAGTACGCTTTGGGGTCCCATTTGAACCATAAATAAAAATTGTGCTAATATATCAATAATTGTTGCCTGACTGGAGCTAGCCACTGAAATCTGTTTAAATAAAGCATTGCCCGTGCTATGATGGCGAGATTCAGCCTCTAAAAAGCCCGAAAAAATCTCTGCTAATTCAGGATGGCGACATTCCTTCGCCAAACGTCGATAGTGGCTCAAACCCCAACCTTCTAACACCACTTGTAGCACAAAGAGCAATACCGTTTTATCCGAGCTTTCAGCCACTTCTGACAGTAGGCAGAGAAACGGATCGTTTGTATTAGTCATTTCCCGCTGCGGTAAAAAATTGGTTATCTGGTTAAGGTGGATGGCTTCATCAGCAGCAAACAGCCCATAGAGCATTCGTTCCTCAACGGTTTCTGCTAACAACACCATTTTGGCCATGTAGCCAACGCCTGCCTTCTCAATAAAATACGATTCTTCTAGTAGGCCGCCGCCGACTAGCTCCAAAATAGCAGATTGCTCATCCACGGGAGATTGTTCAAAAACTTTGACTCGATGTAAATTGAAAAATTCAGCATCCCAATAATTTAAGTTCTGAGAAAGAACACAATTGTTCTGCCGAGGCAATGCCGCTGTTAGTATCCGGTGTAAATGGTCAGGGGAATTATGGTGCGGTAGGTCAAAACCGGCGATTTTACCTGGGAATTTCATTTTTTTCCGTTTCCATCAATGGGGGTTCAGAGTAAGACGGGGCCGGCGTTTGAGGCATGGGATGACTGACAGCCTTCCAAGTTCCCCAGGTTAAGGCTTGCTGGCGATTGACGTGCTCAATGAATTGCAGGATAGAACTATCTGCTTTGGTGGGAGTTCGCAAATCAAACCGAATTGTTTGAAATACTTGGGTATCTCCCCCGGCGAAGTAATTACCAACCTGCTGGGTCAACCATAGCAAAACGCGATTCATAATCCATCCCGATAATCCAGTCCGTTGGGAAGTTACCAGAATTGTTTGTCCTTCGGTTTTTCCTCCTGCAAGCATTCGCAGGGCAAAGATAATGTAAAAGTGCAGAAAATCTGGCCCTAGGGTCACAGTTCCGCTGCTCCCATACCAGTAACACATACTATAAGTAACTTCGTTGCGGTAGAGAGGACGAATCAGGCGAATTAACCAAGAATCCTCCCCTCCTCGGGTAGTGTTGTTGAAGATAATAGCGTTAGGGTTCAGTTCTTGAGAAGAGAAGATAATTTTTACGGGTAGGTGATGTACTGTATTGAAATGATGAGCATCAATTGCGTTAATAAGTAATACATTAGGGTGGCAATTTTTGAAAAAGTGAGTTCCCAATGTATAATCACAGTTGACATTTTCTAACTCTGGTAGGTATGGTAAAGGGCTTGGCTTATCTTCTCCCACCCAAACCCAAATCATTCCGTATTTTTCTGCTGTCTGCCAAGTTTTAATAGTCACCGGTAGAGGTTTTTCTTGGGAAGGAATATCTACACACATTCCCCGCTCATTATATTTCCAATTATGAAAAAAGCAGCGAATTCCATCACCTTCTACTTTCCCCTCTGCTAAATGGGCCCCCATATGGGGACAATAGGCATCTACCGCCATCACCCGACCGCTTTCTCCCCGATAAATTGCCAAACTTCTACCCAACAAAGTTAGAGCTTTTACCTGGCCCAATTTTAACTTTCTGGATGGTAATGCCCAGTACCATCCTTGGATAAATTGCTCAGGATTGTTAAAATTTGAGAAGGAGTGATCAGACAGCATAAATATAACTTGACAGAGGCAGTTCTAACGAGAAAAAGGAGTTACAATAATAAGGTCAAGGCCACATCCGCCTTCCAGCCGCCGTGAGATTATCATAGCAGATCTCAGTCAAACAGACTAACTCATCTCCCTGTTGATAGCCAGGGTTTTTTTTTTGAAAAAACTGAACGTGGGGGTTAGCCTGTCTTCCCACCGGTATTTCCCCTAATCCCTCCAGGAGAATTTGAGGGTGTTGGAAGCGGACGATACCAGTTGCTTCTTGGTAAGAATTTCCATAGTATTCTTTAGCCAGACTTGCCATTAGATTGGTAATACTAGGAGGGGTTTCAACATTATAACGGGGATAGAAATCTTGCCAAAAAGTAGGGAGAAAGCGATAAGTACGAAACCCAGAACAGATTAACAGCCAGTATAGCTTATTGGCAGCATATTGTCGGTGCACAAAAGTGACAGCAGCAATCCAGCTACGCGGTAACGAGGTACTCGACCAAGCACTTGGATCAACGATGGTATCACCTGAGTATACCACACCGATCTGTTCTCCTAAATAAGTTTGCTGAGAGAACATAAGAGTCGAAAATCCCTTCAGGGCATTGCTAGTTTCATCTCTTAACAATAAAACCCAGTTTTTGCGCTCTAGATCAATTTGAAACCCATCCCAAGTTACACCTTTAAAGTAATTTTTAAATAGTAGATACATGGCGGTGCGATCGCTTAGTTCCAAATTTTGAACACCTAGCAAAAGACTTTTCATGATTGAACACCTCAACTTTACTGCTTGGAGTATAACCTACATCTTTCCAGTAAATCCAAGAGAGCCGTCAAAGTTCGGACTCCCAGCCAGAATTAGCGCCCTACAACTTCATCGAGGTTGCGGGGTAATCACACATTGAATGAACTGTAAGTAGGGAGGCACAATTATTTGTAGGATGGGTTAGCGGTAGCTTAACATGAGCTGGATCATTGTCGTGGGAACTTTTTGCTTTGTGGAAGGATAGCTTTCTGTTTCACAGGTAATTTTAGGCGATTCCGTTCGCCCTTGTTGTGGCGTGAAACAATTAGAAAGCATAACAACAAATGCCAGGGGGAAATAGCTCCAGAAAACATTCATCGCGGTTGTAGCAAGCGAGAAGTATATGCGGCGATTATATCATAATCGGTAAGGTGCGTTCCCCCTCGTTGCAGCAGGGAACGCACCCGACAAAATCGGCTACATCGGAGCGCTCGGATTCGGCAACAGTAGTGGTCGCTTCGGTTCCTTAGCCAACCGCACCAAAACCTCAAGTTTGTCAAGTTTATTGCGGAGCCATTTATATATAGATTTCTCTACACCTATTTTTTATACTAACTATTGATTAGGCGACTTACCATCTCTACCATTCCATATATGTTTAAATTTTTAATCTCTTCCTGAATTTGATCGATTGAACTTTGAGAATCATCACTACAGTAAGCCAATTGAACTTTCTTTCCCTGCGGATCGGTTAATAGGGTGATCAAGTCTCGATCGCTCGACACCTGATAATCTATATAGATGCCTTTTCTATCTTTGGTGGGAGTGAATTTACATGAATAATAGTTATCCTGTTTACGTTTGTCCGATGCTTGTCTAGCCAACAAGTTTTCGATTAACAAACAATCGGATTCTTTATGTTGCTCGTCGTGACTATGCTTTATTTTGCTTAAATCCGCTTTACTGTGAGTCTTGGAAACATAAGGATAAAGCTCCTTTTTACACGGGATAGGTAAAATAATAAATCCTTTCTCCGCTTCCTCTTTGATCGCCTTTCGAGGAATATCGGCATTATAGGGAGTTAATAGGATAGCTTGTAATTTATATTGGAGTTTACTGGTGACATGATCGGCAATTTCTTGTTTTAAAATATCTCTAAAAGTTGTAATTTGTTCGATACCTGCACTCGTGGAATTTTTATTAGTTCCCTTCATCTCGATAATCGTCAGCAGAAGTAAGTCATTCTGAATAAAAAGAGATAAATAATCAGGTCTTTTCTGCTTTTGATTTCTAACAAGAGGATCCTCCCGACGATCAGTTTTAAATAAAATACAAACGGAATCTTTTTCTGGCTTGGTAATCCGAAAGCTGACACCGCTTTCGGGTGGAGCGATCCGATTGGGTACGGTACAGAAAATAAGCAAATTTTCTAAAAAGTTAAATTTTTGCCAATCGAGTTTATTCTTCTTCTGAGGAACATTCTTCTTCGGTTTCTTGGTTTTGTTGTCCTGCTTCATAAATTGCAAAAAACTTTTGTTGAATATCAACTGATACATCGCTGAGAGTATCCCAACGAATACCGTATTCAGGGTCGTGTAAAGAAAGTAATTTATTATTTTTTATTTCATAGGCGCTAACCTGTTCCATTTTAAGAAAACCTCGGCTATCTTGCAGATAAAGCAATTTAGCTTGTTCGGCTAAAAGTTCTGGATTTTGGTGATTACCATTAACGATATTGTTAAGATGAGCCATCAAATAGGGGCTATGAGTCGTCAATAAAATTCTAACTCCTAAATTTACTAAAATCGCTAAAGATTCTAACAATTTTACCTGAGATTCTGGATGTAAGTTCATTTCAGGCTCATCGATCACCAGAAAATCCCCCGATTTTGCTCGATAGCGCAAATAGAGTAAAAGCGGGGCTAATTGTTTAATAGACGAGGAAGCATTATAAAGATCGATCTCTAAACTTCTTTTTACCGAAACTTTAATTTCTCTGCCTCCGAATTTAGTCTTTTTAAAGATTGTTTTATTGTTATTTTGAATATACTTTTCAATTTGATCGGCTAATTTTTGAAAATCATTTTTGTTTTTGGCAATGGGATCGGGCTTATTTTCTAGTTCTATGTCAGTTAAAAAATCCAAAAAATCCTCTACTGGTTGAGGATATCGAATATCCCCCTGTTCTTTTAGTAACTCTAACTGTCTATCTCGATTAATACGTCCTTGTATCAATAGCTCTCTCTGATTCTCTTTAAGTAGCTTATATCTTCTATTAGCCAGCACTTTATAGGTATTTATAAAAACGTTTCTTTCGGCGGGTAAAGGAAGTATGTCAGAAAATGAAAATGTTACAACACCAGCAACAAAATCAAGAAGAACCATGTTTTTATAATCATAAATTTCAGCTTCTTTTTCTGGATAAAATAAAATCTCATTATTGTTGTCGCTTCGCTCGATTTTCTTGATTCCAAATGAAGCTAATGACTGGCGATACTCAATTATATGCGCTAAAACTTTTTCTATAGCTGTTTTAATATCATCTTCGGAAATTTCGATACTGAATTTCGTTTTTTCAAAAATCTTGCCGCTAGAATCTTGGAAAAAAGATTGTAGTTTTATCCCGCTAAATTCAGATGCGGACTTTTGAACAATTTCGGATATAACATCATAAAAACGTCGGTCTATTTTTAAAGACCAATGATCGGCTTGATTTGTAAATTCTATTTTTTCTAAAATTTCACTAGAAAAAAAAAGGCCGTCACGATGATTAATCCATAACCCATAAATCGAGTAGGCGATATAAGTTTTATTAGAATTATTCGGGCCAATAATAACGGTTAGAGGCCGAAGATCCACTTCTGCCTCTTTAATACTACCTAAATTCAAGAGTTTGATTTTCATCATAAAAACGAACACTCCGAATACAGACCCTTATTTTACCCGATTCGTACTCGCTTGCGCCGATTCTTTAGTTTTATCTTCAAACGCAACCATGATCGAGAAACGAACAGCGATCGCTTTCTGAGAAAAAATCGATCGCCAACCGACAATCCAAAACGCTGTCATTACCTTTCTAAAGCAACAAGCTAGTGGTTAGCTGATCACTGAAAGCTCCTTAAATATCTAACCTTTGGTAGATGCTATTAAGATGATTTAGGTGCTGCTGGGGATCAAAGCAACTTTCGATCTCGTCGGGGGATAAAATGCCAGTAACTCGTTCATCTTGGCTGATAAAAGCTTTAAAATTGCCGTTATCGGTGTTCCAAGCGCGATGGGCGTTTTCTTGGACGATTTTATAGGCAGATTCCCGGCTAATTCCCTTACTCACTAAAGTTAAAAGAACTCTTTGACTGAAAATCACGCCACCGTAAACATTCATATTTCGCTTCATGTTTTCGGGATACACCAGCAGATTTTTGACTAAATCGGTGATTTCCTTAAGCATAAAGTGGGTCAAAATGCAAACATCCGGCAGCATCACCCGTTCTACGGAACTATGGGAAATATCTCTTTCGTGCCAGAGGGCGATATTTTCTAAAGCGGAAACGCTATGACTACGGATAATTCTCGCCATTCCCGTTAAGCGTTCTGAGCGGATGGGATTACGTTTATGGGGCATAGCGGAGGAGCCTTTTTGTCCTTTGGAAAAGTATTCTTCCACTTCTAGGACATCGGTTCTTTGCAGGTTGCGAATCTCCACGGCAAAACGTTCGATCGAAGCCGCTAATAAAGCTAATTGTTGCACATAATCGGCGTGTCGATCGCGGGAGATAACTTGAGTGGAAGCGGTATCCGGTTCTAATCCTAACTTCTGACAGGTTAACGCCTCAATTTTGGGATCAATATGGGAATATGTTCCCACTGCACCGGATATTTTACCGATGGCGATGTCTTGGCGCAAGCGAATTAAACGATCGCGTCCCCGTAGCACTTCCGCTAACCATCCCGCTAGTTTAAAGCCAAAGGTGATCGGTTCGGCGTGAATGCCGTGGGAACGTCCCACCATGACTGTATAACGGTGTTCTTGGGCGCGATAGCGCAGGGCTTGGATAAAATCTTCTAATTGTTCTAAAATCAGGTTTAAACTGGCGACTAATTGTAAGGACAGGGCGGTATCTAATACATCAGAACTGGTTAAACCCAAATGAATATAACGTCCCGGCTCGCCCACATATTCGTTAACATTTGTTAAAAAGGCGATGACATCGTGGCGCACTTCTGCTTCTATTTCTAAAATGCGATCGGGATCAAAATTAGCTTTTGCCTTAATTTCTTCCACTGCATCCCCTGGAATATAGCCTAATTCTGCCTGCGCTTCACAGACGGCTATCTCTACCTCTAGCCATGTTTGATATTTATATCTATCCGTCCACAAATTCCCCATCGCAGGGAGAGTATAACGCTCGATCACTATTAATTCTTCCAAGACAACCGTTTAATTGTATCGGATCGGGGCAAGTCTGGGAATAGGCAGGGGGCAGCGGAGAGTTTTGTTTTCCCCACTCCCTTTTTAGCGGTTAGTGTTTTAGGTTCGATCCCCCCTTAGTCCCCCCTTGATAAGGGGGGTGCCGATCCCCCCTTAGTCCCCCCTTGATAAGGGGGGTGTCTGACAACTTTTAACACCTACCTACTTAACTGCTATAATTAGAAACTTATGCCGACAATATTTTATTGGGGAGAAGATGAATTTGCTATTAACCAAGCAGTGAAAAATCTGCAAGTAAAACTTCTCGATCCCAATTGGATACAGTTTAATTATGATAAAATCAACGGCGATCGCCATGAAGCAATTATCGAGGCCTTCAATCAAGCGATGACTCCAGTTTTCGGCATGGGAAATCGTTTAGTTTGGTTAGCTGATACGGTTATTTGTCAACAATGTTCCGAGGATATTCTCAAGGAATTACAGCGCACTTTGCCCAATTTACCCGAAAATTCCTATCTGTTATTAACCAGTGCCAAAAAACCCGACTCCCGCTTAAAATCGAGCAAGTTTATCCAAAATCAGGCAGAGGTTAAAGAATTTGAACTAATTCCACCTTGGAAAGTCGAGGAAATTGCCCAAAGAGTTAGGGAAATTGCCAAAGAAGTGGGAGTAAAATTAACTCCCGATGCGATCGAACTCTTAGCAGAAGCGGTGGGAAATAACAGCCGCTTGCTGTGGATGGAGTTAGAAAAACTGCGTTTATTTAAAAATAATTCGGCGGGAACTATTGACAAAAAGGACATTTTAAGCTTAGTCAATGCCAGCAATCAAAGCAGCCTACAGTTAGCCAGTGCGATTTTAAAACGGGAGACAGGCAAGTCCCTAGAATTAGTCAATGAATTATTAAATCGTAACGAGAACCCCTTGGCTATCACCGCCACCCTAGGGGGTCAATTTCGCACTTGGGCAATAGTGAAATTAAAAATTGAAGAAGGAGAAAAAGACGAGAAAAATATCGCCGCCGCCGCCGAAATTGCCAACCCCAAGCGACTATATTTCATTCGCAAAGAGATACAATCCTTTTCTTCTAAACAACTTCTCGCCACCTTGCCCATACTTCTCGAATTAGAATATCGTCTCAAGCGGGGTGCAGAACCTTTGGCGACTTTGCAAACCAAAATTATCGAACTTTGTTGTTTATTGGTGACTTAATACTCTTCCTTGCTTTTCAGAAATCCTCTAGAATAGGATTATATAGACTTCTAAATAACCACAATGACCGATGATGCCATCCCTAGTCTAAACTTAGCGATCTCTAGTTTAGCCACGAGTAATCATTTCGCCCGTTGGGTGACGAAAGCACCCCTACCGGGGGGATATGTGCATCATGACTGTGAATGGACCGAGAGTCTAACCACGGAATGGATGGCATGGCAGGAAATGTTCTGTCTGGAAAAAATGCCGACCTTGCCGATGTTAGAGCAATTAGAAGGAAATTATCGACCTAAACTGACTCTTTCGGGAGAAGGCGGCAGTTATAGCGGTCAATTAATGCAGAAACTAGGTATTAGTCTCTGGGAATGGTTATTTCAAGCATCAATCAGTCAAAGTTTCGCCCAAAGTCAGGGAATCGCCCTCGGCAAAAATCAGCCCCTGCGAATTCGCTTGGAATGTCGCAATCCCTATTTAATTCTGCTGCCCTGGGAAATTATGCAGCAAGCGGGTAAACAGGCCATATCTCTACATCCGAATATACTCTTTAGCCGGACCACCAGCGATGTGGACCCACTGCCACCGATAAAACCGAGTAATAGTCTCAATATTCTCTTAGTTATCGGCGAAAAACAGATTAAAACCGCCGCTAGTTCCCTCAACCTCACCGCCATTAATACCGATGGAGAAACTAATTCCGACCAGGCACTGGAATCCGAGGCCGCCAATCTTATCCGGGCCATCTCCCCTGGGGGCAGTGGTTCCCTCCCTCAGAATTGGGGAGTGAAAGTCAAAGTCAATACCCTAATTCGACCGGGGTCCGAAGAACTGACCAGGTCCTTGGATACGGGTAAATATCAAGCTTTTTTCTACGCTGGTCACGGAATGGCCGCCCCCAATGGCGGTTCCCTATTTCTGCGGACAGGGGAACAGGTAAACGGGACGGAGTTAGCCCAAGCTTTGGTCAGAAATCAGGTCATTTTAACGGTTTTTAATGCCTGTTGGGGTGCTTATCCCGCTAAATCGGGTCAGGAGATGATTCCCCGCAGCAGTCTGGCGGAAGTCTTGATTCACCACGGCGTTCCCGCAGTTTTGGCCATGCGAGATGCGATCGCCGATCGAGAGGCCTTGAGTTTTATCGAAATTTTTACCCGCACCCTCTTCGGGTTCAAAGACAAAGAAGCGCAGATGTCCAACTTGTTTCCCGGTCCGAGAGTCCCTATCGATCAGGCCGTTCGCATCGCCAGGCAGCAGTTATTAACCCTCTACAAGTACAATCAGCCCGCTTGGACTTTGCCGATTCTCTATATGCACCCGGAATTCGACGGGCAATTGCTGCAAACCCTTGATGAGACTCAATCACCGACGGTTATGCCCAATATCTCCAGAACCATGCCCGCCGCTTTCTTATACTATCTCGATCGTCCCGAAAGAAAATGGTCAATCCGTGGTGGTGGCATGAATATAGGACGGGACATGGAAAATGATCTACAGATTACTGAAAAATGGGTTAGTAAAAACCATTGTCGGATAATTGGCCGTAAAAATGCCGATTATCCAGACTATCAATACTTTCTCGAAGATTTCTCCCGTTTTGGTACTTTTATCTACCAAGATGGCCACTGGAAGCAGGTACATAACCAAGAAGTTCCCCTAGAGTCCGGTTTACAGATTCGCTTCGGCAGTTGCCAAGGCCAAATCCTCGCATTTGTGGTGGAATAATTAGGGTTGGCTGAAAAAGTTTGTCGTCGGGGTGGGGTGTGGGGTGTGGGGTGTGGGGTGTGGGAAGAATAAATAGAAATAATCTCCTGTCTCCTGTCTCGGAGTCTCCTGACTCCTGCCTTCGTTAACTAAGTTTTTGCTTCCTCTTTCAGGGAATAAATTGGTTTAAACCAACCTTTGCGCCAGAAGTAGAAAATCAAGCCTCCCGCTACGGCTAACATAACTAACCAGACCAGGAAATAACTCCATTCTCCTTTTAATTCTGGCATATTCTCGAAGTTCATGCCATAGACACCAACGATAAAAGTTAAGGGAATAAAAATCGTCGAAATTACGGTTAAAAACTTCATAATTTCGTTTAATTTATTGCCCATAGTGGACATATAAACATCCATCAAACTCGCCGCTAATTCTCGATAAGCTTCGATAATTTCCAGAATTTGAATGACGTGGTCGTAGGAATCCCGAAAATAAATTTGTACCTCATCGCTGACTATACCATGATGGTCACGCATCAGTAAATGTAGGACATTTCGCATCGGCCAAATTAAGCGACGCAGTGCCAATAATTCCCGACGGACATCATAGATTTCCTGCATTGTATCTCGATCGGGATTACTAATAATCGCATCTTCCAACGCTTCAATCCGATCTTCGTAGTGTTCTACCACGGGAAAATAACCATCGATAATCGTATCTAATAATAAATAGGTTAAATAATCCGCCCCCGATTTCCGTACTCGTCCCTGGGAAGTGCGAATTCGATCTCTGACTATCTCAAAACAGTCCTGTAATTCCTCCTCTTGAAAACTTAAAAGATAGCGTTTTCCCAAGACAAAACTCACCTGTTCCGTATCAAACCCGCTTTCATCTTCCTTCAGTCGCACCATCTGAGAAATCACTAACAATTGATTGTTATAATCTTCTAACTTGGGTCGCTGCGGCACATTAACCACATCTTCTAATAATAAAGGATGCAGATTAAAAATTTCCCCTACTTGTTTTAAAACCGTCTCACTACCTAACCCTTGAATATCCATCCAAGACACGGTATTTGTGCCAATATAGGGGGCGCAAGCATTGGGGGTAATATCCACCTTGCGAATGGCGTTATCTTCATCGTAGTCAATTAAAATAATCCGCGAGGGTTTGGCATCCGGTTCGATAATTAATGTCCCCGGTTCACTACCCGGTTCATCATAAAAATAATCGAAGTAGTCTTCTTCCTCGTCTCCATCGGTATCGGGACGGTGGTTAACGAATATATCCGGTTGTAGTTGGGTCATAAGCTTACAACAATCTGGCTAGTTTGGGCAATAAGAAAACAGAAAAGTTAAAAAATTTAATTTGCCTAAAGTTACTATCTATCGCCATGAGATTACATTGACATACTCCCACCGTCAAGCTACGCTGTGACGGGGGATTCTTTCCACATCGCTGTTAGAAATTCCTTGTTCAACGAGACAACTTAGATTCTCAATGTCTCCACTGAAAACCCAGAGGTCGGACTCTCCCAAGGCGTTTGGGTCGGTTTCTGTTTGCCCAACAGTACCGTTGACACTTCGACTTCGCTCAGTGTCAATGCCGAGCGAAGTCGAGGCATTGAGATAATTTCCCAAATATTGCAACCCTTTTTTAAGAATGTTGATTGCTGCATTATGATCCCTATCTAAGACTGTTTTACAATTGAGGCATTGATGAGTTCTAGTGCTTAATGATTTTTGAACTATCGTCCCACAAACTGAACAATCTTGGCTAGTGAAATGAGGAGGAACAGCAACACAAACAATCCGATAAATCTTGGCAAAATAATTCAACCATTCAGTGAATTGATACCAAGAAGCATCACTAATCGACTTGGCAAGTTTACGGTTTTTGACTAAGTTTCTTACCTTTAAAGCCTCATAGACTACCAGATCATTAGACTGGACTAACGCCAAAGCGTCTTTAATTGCTTTGTCTTTACGTTGTCTTGATACTTTCAGGTGAAGCTTGGCTACTTTTATCCGTTGCTTGTGATAGTTGTTAGACTGTTTCTTTCCTTGACGAAACTTTTT